>JANMLE010001050.1:0-5256 GCA_031372385.1 Planctomycetota bacterium
GACCATCGAATACCACCAGCACCGCAACGCCCAAGCCCGCACCAGCCACACCAAATCCACCCTCGCCGCCCTCGACCGACAAGGCATCGTCCTCGCCAACACGATCCGATGCGGACCTTCGGGTTAGCGCTGTAGGTTTATGCGTGACCACTCGGGCCTGTGGTTGCTCTTGCTCCTCTCGATCACCGGATGCGCGACGTCGCGTCCGGAAACTTTCGCGGCGCGGCGTCTGCCGTCCACGATTGTCCGGGCGGAGAGCGAACATCTGAGTGAATTGGGAGAGGCCGCGCGCGACAAGGAATCGGACAGCGCCACGCCCCGGAACGAGCACCACTGCAATCGCTGCAACTCCTCTCCCTGCTGCTGTGACTCTTCCAGCGATACCTTCAGTACTCTGCTCGGGCCGGTGTTCTTCGCCGTGTTCACGTCGCCGTTTACGGTCCCGGTCGCGCTGCTGGGTGACGACTACAGCACGACGGCCGCGTTCCCAGACTACCCGTACGCTGACGACCTGCCGGGATCATTGCTCAAATCAACCGAGTACGACGGTGCGACGCACGGCTGGACGGGAACGCTGCAGGTCTTCGACATTCAGGAAACTGCCAACATCGATCGTTTTGGAGGTCGCCTGGTGCTCGATTCGGCATCAAGATTTGGCATCGACACCGAATCCAATTACTGGGCCGAACCGGGGTCGGCGGGTACCGGCCACCTCTGGACCGGTGACGCCAATTTGTGCTTCCGCTTTGCCGAGAGTGAAACCGTTCAGTTTCGTGCGGGTGTCGGCGTGAACTGGCTCGCCGACAGTGGCGGTGCCGAAGCGGGTTTCAACTTCACGTATGGCATGGACTGGTTCCCTCGCAAACCGTGGACCGTGTCCACAGTCTTCGATCTGGGCACGCTCGGAGGAGGCGCGTTGTTCCACAACCGGACGACGGCGGGAGTGATGCTGGGGCCGGTGGAAGCCTTTGCCGGATACGACTATTTCCAGCTTGGATCGGCCAGTTTTCACGGCCCGGTCGCTGGATTGGGATGGCGATTCTGAACTCCGCATCGGTGCGAATCGACCTATGCTGCCGCTCGACGGCGGAATGACGGGCTTGGCGAGCGAGGGAACATCCGTGCTATACTCCGGCCGTCAATTGGTGGACTGATTTTTGAGGAGCCCTGCGGATGAATCGATGCGCGATCTGGACTGGTCTGTTGTTGGTGGTGGCCACGGCGACAGTTGTCGGCTGTGGCAAATCGTCGGCAACACCACAGTCTTCGGCCGGAGGTGACAAGGCGGGCTCGACGGCCAACAAGCAGGGGGCTGTGGACTCCGACGGCAAGCAGAAGCGCAAGGCGATCAAGCCGGTCGAGATTAGCGCGACGGGATCAGCCGGGAACACCTCCGCGGCCGACAACGGCGAGCGGGTGGAATCGGCGCGCGCGGCTCTCAAACCATTACAGATCCTGATCGGAAACTGGAACGGCACGTCGCGGAAGGCAGTCATTGATGCGCCGAACTGGGCGTGGGATCTGAAGACGGACCCCAAGCAACCGTCGCTGCGGATCACGTCCGAGAAGGGCCAGTACATTCGCGAAGGGCGTCTGACGTTCTTCCCCGCCACGCAGGTGTTTGAGTTCACCGCCACCGATGGAGACAGCAAGAAGCGCGTCTTCCGTGGAAAGTTCTCACAGGACGTGCAAGACGTTCTCGGCGACGACAAAAAAATGCAGCGAACGTACAAGCTCGAACTGACGGAACCGGAACCGGATGCCGACGGCGAGCAATGGCGCGTCGTGTTCAACCAGCAGGAGAACAACCGGTACATCTTGGAAGTGGACCGCAAGCGGGGCTCCGGCAAGTTCCTGCGGGTCGACACGGTCAACACCCAGCGCGAGGGAACATCGTTCGCCATGAGCGACACCGACTACGGCGAGAAGACCTGCGTCATCTCACAGGGACTCGGCACGATCTCAGTCGCCTACAAGGGGAAGTCCTACTGGGTCTGCTGCTCGGGCTGCAAAGCGGCTTTCGAAGACGAACCGGAAAAGTGGATCGCCAAGTTCGAGTTGCTGATGAAGGACAAGATGCCGAAGCCGTAACGCGTCATGGTGCCGGCGAGCGTGACGCCGGCGCATGACGCTGAGCTTCCGTGCATTTTCCACTTCCGAGAGTTGCATGGTGTGTCGCGACGCGAGCCGTGTCACCCTGCCACGGCCCGGTATCACGACTTCGCCATCTCATTCGCGCTCACTTTGATTCGCGCGGACCAATTCGATTTCCGCGCGAATCAAAAGGAGCGCGAATGCGGAGGGGCTGTTGAACGGGAATGAACAGACAACGGTCGCTTCGCGGCGGGCAAATCTCCGACGATCTTGCCGCACTTCCCCCCCCAGTGAACGAGGCCGTAACGGCGTCCCGGCGCGTCAGTCAGCCAGCGGATGTGTCCAGCCCAGTGGCGGCAGCGGCTCCAACTGACCAGGGCCGCGCCGCAACCAGCAGCCCGGTTCCGACGTGATCTCGCCGATGTGACTCACGGGAGTCGGATCGCGCCACTCCGCAACCAGCCGACGCCCGTCATCCGCCGAGACGGTGAAGACCAATTCGAAGTCTTCCCCGTCTGACAAAGCGTGTTGCAGCGAGTCGCGGCCGTCATCGGACTGACGGGCGGCCGGACTGATTGGGATCGCCGCCGCGTCTACGATCGCTCCCATCCGGCTTTGTTTCAGGATGTGATGCAGATCGGCTGCCAGTCCGTCGCTGACGTCGATCATCGCATGCACGTCGACGAGTTCCGTCAGCAGCTTCGCTTGGCGGACGCGCGGTTCAAACGTCAGATGGTGGCCGCCGATGCTGCCACCCAGCGAGCCGGTCACGAAGATCCAGTCGCCCGGCTTCGCCCCGTCGCGCGTGATGGAGCGCGCTCCAAACGGTTCGCCGACGACCGCCACGTTGATGACCAACGGACCGTGCCAACTGTTGGTGTCGCCACCCGCCAGAATGACTCCGTAGTGATCGGCCAAATCGAGCAGCCCCGCATGCAGATCGCGGGCGAACTCGATTCCGCGCTCGATCGGCAGCGCCACCGACACAAACGCCGCCGTCGGATTTCCCCCCATCGCAGCGATGTCGCTGAGGTTGACTGCCAGCGCCTTCCGGCCGACCAGGCCGGGCGTGGCCGGGGGAAACGTGAAATCAACCCCTTCCATCAGCATGTCCGTCGCCACCAGCCAGTCGCGGCCCGAGTCGGAACAGAGGACGGCGGCATCGTCACCGATGCCGACCCTGACCGGAGCGCGATCGACGACGCGGCTGCGGATCCAATCGATCAAGGCAAACTCGGGTCGGTCCACGACACTGTCCCATTCGTAACGATTCGAGTCTGACGGTTCCAACCGAAACTACGATGCCAGCGGTTTGAACGGCGGCAAGCGACGGCTGTTCCGTTCGCTTAACCCGGAGCCATCGGCGACGGGATTGCACGGACGGGATTGTATCAGGCCTGCATTGGTCAGAACGCCTTGGGATCGCTGTCACCCGCAACCGTCGCCCACGGGCTCGTGGTTATACCGCTCGCGGGCATCAATGGGATGTTTTCGTTTAACCGCGTGGGCATCGCCCCGCGTGTTTTGTGCGTGAGTCATCACTCACGCGCGGGGCGATACCCACGCGGTTAAACGACTCATCTTCGGCCGCCTGAGGTAAAGACGAAGTTGGATCGCGACTCATCGTCCGCCGCGCTGGCTGCGGAGTGTGAATGGCGAAACCGCCCGGACATCATGGGACGTCCGGGCGGTTCTCGGTCTTCACTCTTGATCGCGGGTCTCAAGGGGTCGCGGCGATGCGGGGTGGCAGCGAGACCGCCAGGTATCCGTAGCGGGTTTCCTGGCCGCGAATCACATAGAACTTCATCGAGACTTGGCCGTCGCTCAATTGAGGTTGTTGCTGGTTCAGGATCCAGGTCACGTTGTCCGGTGACAGGGTTTCCCACTTGTCCAACCCGACCAGAATGTCACTCTTTTGAATTCCGTTCGCCGCGGCTGGGCCGTCGGATCGAACTTCGAGGACACGCATGCCACCGCGATACTTGGGTCCAACCAGAGCCTTCTGCGAGGCGGGGAGCATGGAGAGTTTCACGCCCAACTGTTGCCAGTAACGATCCTCGTCGGCAGTGGCCGTCTGCCGCGGATTGACCGCCACTTCCGGGTTGACCGAGATCCGGCCGCCGGTGTAGGCCGCCAGCGAGATCGACGCGGATTCGAGCTTCTCGTTCCGCTTCAGACTGATCTCGATCTTGTCGCCGACGGGACGACCGAGAAAGGCCCGTTCCCAATCCACGCAGTCGGTGACATCGACATGCCCCGCCTTGACGATGACATCGCCACTCTTCAGTCCTGCCAGAGCGGCCGGACTGTCGGCGTGAACGCCGTCAACAACCATCATCCGCGTCTCGCCGGACTTCACGTCCTTGGCGATCAGGCCGTGGTACGTGTGTTCGGTCTGCTCGACATTCATCAGCCGGGCAATCGACTTGCGGGCTTCGTCGATGGGGATGGCGAAGCCGATCTTCTGGGCCTGGGCGCGAATCGCGACGTTGATGCCGATCACTTCGCCCAACAGGTTGACCAAGGGACCGCCGCTGTTGCCGGGATTGATGGCGGCATCGGTCTGGATCAGGTTGCGGTAGGACTGGGTGTCGTTCGCGTCGACATCACGTCCCAGCGAACTGATGTATCCGACGGTGACCGTGCTTTGGTATCCGAAGGCGTTGCCGATGGCGATGACTTTTTCACACAGCATCAGGTCCGAGGACGTGCCGCTGGGCATCACCTTGAGCGGATGCAGGGGCTCGATCTTGATCAGCGCCAGATCGTTTTCACGGTCGACATTGATCCGCCGCGCCAGGTAGCTGCTCTTGTCATGGAAGTCGACGCGAATGGTGTCGACGTCGGCGATGACATGATAGTTGGTGACGAGGTATCCCCGCTCATCAACGACGATGCCGGTTCCCATCCCGTTGATCTTTCGCCCCTTTTCGGACGAGAAGATGTTGTTTTGGGGATTGGAGGTGGCGGATTTCTCGGTGTGGATGTTGCCCACCGAGGGGATCGTGCGCCGGACTGCGCAGACTTCAGCCGTGTCACGGGGTGAAGCCGCCAACGCCGCGCTTCCTGTACACAGGATCACGACGCTCCAGAAACCGATGGGCTGATACCGCTTTGTCATGGGGAAGGTCTACTCGTGGGCCGCTCAGGTTCGATCAAAGG
>JANMLE010000605.1:0-3219 GCA_031372385.1 Planctomycetota bacterium
CAGATAGCGATCCCGAAACTCGGGCATGGTTCGCGCACTGATGATGGGGTCATGGACTGTCTTCAGGGACTCGCTGGCCAGCGTGAAATCCGTGGCTGCCGAAAGGGCGATTCCTCCCGCGGGGAGCGGCCGCTGGCGGTCTCGCAGCGCCAGCAGCGTTGCCAGAGTCAGATTGCCGCCCGCCGAATCTCCGGCGATGAATGTCGCCTTGGCAGGGCCGGGACCGGATGGCCCATTCGCGATCAGCCAGTCGTGAGCAGCGACACAATCCTCGAGCCCGGCGGGGAAAGGATGCTCCGGTGCCAGCCGGTAGTCGGGCAGGAGCACGGCACACTTGGCCGCCACCGAGATGTCGGCCGCCAGCGGAAGATAGTTTCCTCCCGACCCTGAGACCCAGCCGCCGCCGTGAAGATACAGGAGCCGCACATCGGGGTCCGCGCCGGGTGCCAGAACCCATTCACACGGAATCTCCCCGATCTTCGAGCGAATGAGTTTGATGTCTTTGTTGGCAGGCACTTGGCGTGAGCCCATGCCCGCCCGCAACCCCTTGAGATCGAAGCCTACCGTGCCGAAGGGCGTGTTCTTGCTCAGCCGTTGCAGGAATGCGATCCCTTCCGGCGAGACCATCCGCGGCTTGTCCGCCGACGCTCCCGATGGCGGCGGAATGTCGCCGTTGTCCTGCTGGGAACTCGCAATGGAGTCTGTTTGAACGGGGACTTGGGTGACAGGTGTCTGCGGCTGTCGCGGGTTGTCGGCAACGGCATACGCACCGACTGCGACCACGAAGACCAGCAGCGCCGTTCCGGAATGGCGTTTCATCTCGAATCTCCGATTGGGTGATGACCGGGGTGATGCTCGCATTCCGCATAACGCGCCGTGAGCGGCATTCCGATTACTCGACCTTCAGGCCAAACTCTTCACTGTAATCGGTAATCCTGTCCGCTTCTTCGACCGGAGCTTGTTCGGTCATGCGGCGACCTCGAAGAGATACTGCCTCGCCCTTCTTCAATTGGTCGAGTTGGGGTTTGATCGTCTCGAATCCCTTCACCGCCGACTTGGTGATTTCTTCGTCGGTTTTCAACCGATTCGTGCCGATCATCAGCGAGAAGTACGTTTCATCGCCGTGTCGCCAGATGTAGAGTTCCCAATCCTTCAACGAGGTCTTCGGCTGCTGTTCCGCATCCCACTGCTTCCGCAAACCCGACAGCCGTGTCAACAAGATCTCCATGTCCTTCGTCGCCGTGTCGGGCAGGACATCACGCAGACCGTCGAGCCGTTGAAGCATCGGCAAACCCCAGCCGAGAACTTCGTTCAGCGATAGGTCGCCCGCCACCACCTTCCACGAGTAACCCGGTATGGATGGCGGTGGCCGCTGGGACTTGTCGCGCGGGTCAACGGCCTGATCGAGAAACCCGTTCCTCGCCAAATGGTCGATGATCCTGATCGCCTCATCGTCTGTGACTTGGACGATCGGGTGGAACGGATTCTTGGCAAGCTGGGGGATCACCGGCACGCTGACGCTCAGGCGATAGAACGGCTTGTCTTCCTGACCGCTGTAGTTCACATCGAGGCGGAATGTCTTGACGCCGGCTTTCATCGCTTCGGCACGTCTCGTCGCCTGCTCACTCAGCGGTGCTTCCAGGGCGATGAAGACATTGTTCGGTGCGGGATTGTCGGTCAACTTGATGACTCGCCGTTCGCCCGGATTCAATGTGACCGTTTTCTTGAGCGGCAGGCCCGCACAGCCGTTGATCTCGACTTTGTACTTGCCGTTCCGCTCAGTGGCTTTGCCATCAATGATGAACCCGCCTTGCTCCGACGTGTAGAGTCTCTGGTCTTTGGCGGTGAGCTTGATCCAGTCCGTGGATGGCAGTGCCAGCGGCGAACCGCTTTTCACCACGGACTGACTGATCCAGAGGTCGATGTCGGCAACGCGTTCGTTGCGGGGCCCGCTGCCGAAGAGAACTTTGGACTGCACTTGCGCCGGAATGTCAGCGGTGAGAATGGTGGCACAAAGCAGAATCACGGCGTTCATCATGTCTGTTCTCCTGCCCGCAAGTCGAATTCGGAAGTGCATCGGTCCACGGAGGGGTGTGCATCACAATTCTGGGTCGAATCCGAAAAACGGTTCATCCAGGTCTGCCGAAGTCGCGGCGGCTGTTGGGCCAGCAGCTGGAATCGAAATACAAGCACGACGCGCAAGCGAGTCGGTTTTGAAACACACTCGCTTGCGCGTCGTGCTTGTAGGGGGACAAACATTCATCTGCCGCGCCGTACTCGTTCACCGTCGACAACAATCTGTTCATACGATTTCACCCAGAAATGAGATGCACACCCTCCACGGAGTCCCTCCCCGACGTTGGCCAGCTCCGCTGTTTCTTTTCCAACCAGACGATTGACGTGGCTGCAAAGTTCCGTGCCAGCAGCGACATTTGCGGTGTTCATCGAGATTGCACACAGGAATCTCTACGCTACCGCCCCCACGACGAGCGTGTAGCATGAGTTCAGCAGTCGTCGTCGGCATGGCGATGGCTTCGTCGGTTGTTTGCTTTTTGTGGAAGGAGATCATGAGAGATTCACGTTGGGGGTTTTTGTTAGCCGGCGTCTTGCTCACGGCGATTTGTGCGATTGCTTCAGCCGATGACGCCAAGGACGGAGCGATCAAGAAAGGTCGCAAGCAACTCGAAGGTATCTGGAGGGTCGTGTCTCTCGAAAGTGACGGCAACAAGGTGATGGACGATGACGCCAAGAAACTCAAGGTGGTCATTGGCGAAGACGGCTCATGGAGCCTCACTTCTGAAGAGAAGGATGTCACCCAAGGGACCAGTACCATTGATCCCACCAAAACGCCCAAGACCATCGACTTCACGGTGACAGCGGGGGATGACAAGGGCAAACAATCCCTGGGGATTTACGAAGTCGGTGAGAACACCGTGAAGTTTTGCGTGGCACCGTCGGGAAAGGAACGGCCCACCGAGTTCTCGTCCACGTCGGGCAGCCAGCACATTCTGCTCGCGTTTGAGCGGGTGAAAGCCAAGTAGTACTCTTGATGCGGGCAAGACTTCGCAAGGGGGAGACAAAAGGTGTCAGGGTGCGCCGGCAGAAGCCGGAGGAAGGTAGCGAATGCAAGTTTCGTACAAGGTAAGGTCTAGCCAATCACCTTGGCCCCGAGTGATGCGTCTTGTCGGGCAACCGTCAGGGCGAAGCGTTCACAGGGGT
>JANMLE010001487.1:0-2333 GCA_031372385.1 Planctomycetota bacterium
GGTCCGCGTCCCGTCGAACAGAAGGAGGAAGCTTGCCATGCCGGTCTTTCGTTGGGGACAGGCTTGGGATCCGTTTCGCGACCTGGAGCGGGAAGTCGATCGGCTGCTCGCCAGCGTCTCCCTCTCCTTCTCGGGGATTCGTTTCGGCCGGGAATATCCGCCGGTCAACGTCTACGAACTGGACGACGTGTTGTTGCTGACGGCTGAATTGCCGGGGACGCGTCCCGAGGATCTGGAAGTGCTGGTGTCTGACGGCGTGCTGACCCTGAAGGGGAAGCGCACCGGGGCCGACGGCGTCCCCGATGAGCGGTATCGGCGGCAGGAGCGACCGCGCGGCGATTGGCAGCGATCACTCTCGCTGCCCGAACGAATCCACGAGGACCAGATGTCGGCCGAGTTCACCAACGGCATCTTGAAGGTTCGGCTCCCCAAGGCGCCGGCGACGACTCCCCGGCAGATCCCTGTCAGCGATGGAAATCTCTAACGAGGCACCGGTCATGTCGAACGAAATCGTCAAAGCGAACGCACCCGTGAATGTCGACTTGGGAACGCAGGTCGATCCCGTCGTGTTCACGCCGCCGATCGATATCTTCGAGACCCCCGAGGGACTCGTGCTGCTCGCGGACCTGCCCGGCGTGACGCTGGAATCGCTCGAGCTTCAAGTGCAGGACAACAAGCTGACGTTGTTCGGCCGGGTGAAATCGGACATCCCCCCCGAGGCCCGGTTGATCCACCAGGAGTACGCGCTGGGACACTTCCTGCGTTCGTTCATTCTGAGCGACGAAGTTGACCACGAACGGATCACGGCGAAGTTGAATCAGGGAGTGCTCGAGGTGGTGTTGCCGCAACTTCGGAAATCTGAACCTCGGCGAATCCAAGTCACGATCGAGTAGACCGCGACGGGAGTCGCCATCAATCCGGGAGAATCCACATGTCAGACGCCAACGAAGCTGATGCCAATCGAACCGATGCCGATCGCACTGCCGACAGCCGGACTCCGCCGCTGGACCGTGTGCGACACGAAATGGAACGCTGGCTCGACGTGGCCCGCACCACCGGCGAACGGGCGCTGGAAACACTGGGACTGGTCAATTCGAGCCGCCCCTCGACCCCGGCCATCGACGTGGTCGAACTGGAATCCGAAGTCGTCGTGCTGGTCGACCTGCCCGGCGTCTCCGCCGAATCCGTGCAACTGTCGCTCGTCGGCAACATGCTGACCGTCAAGGCGTCGCGGAATGGGATGGACTTTCCCGAAAAGACCCGCCGCCATGTGTTCGAGCGGACGTCCACTTGTTTCGAACGGTCCGTCCCGCTGCCGGCAGCGGTCGAGCCGGAGGACGTTCGCGCGGAAACCCGCGACGGCGTGCTGACCGTGACCCTGCGCAAGTCGGCCGCGCCGCCGAGTCGATCGATCCCCGTCGCCCGCGCCGCCGGTGGTTCCAAGCCAGCCGACACGATGTGACGGACTTTCAGTCGTTTAACCCGGAGCCAACCGCGAAGGGGGGGGGGGGCCACCCCACCCACAACGCAGGCAGTTTCGGCGCACGCACGGGGGCGTTGGCACCCGACCCCTTCGCCGTTGGCTCAGGGTTAAACGACTCACCTTCGCCCGCGTGAGACGTATTTCGTGATGGCACCACCAAGTGAAGCCTGACGCGGAATCTTCGCGAACCGCGTTCAATGCGGTTCAACGCCGGGACTCGTCGGCGAGTGAATCAGCATCGGCATCGCCGTCGCCCTGGCTGGCTTCGCTCATGCCGAGTTGCCCCATCTTGCGATAGAGGTTCGAGCGGTGCAGGCCGAGCAGTTTGGCGGCTTCGCTCATGTTGTTGCGGACGCGACGGACCGCGCGGCGGATGAAGTCCTGCTGGAATTGGTTCGTCGCTTCGCTCAAGCCCAAATCCAGTGACGGTTCGTTCGAGCGGTTCTGGTCGGGGCTGAGGATAAACGCCAGATCATCCGCGGCGATGATGTCGTTCGGCGCGAGGAACGCCACCCGTTCCATCAGGTTGCGGAGTTCACGAACGTTGCCCGGCCAGGTGTGGGCCTGCATGCGCTTGCGGGCGTCGGCAGACAGTTCGAGATGCGGACGCCGCGCCTGCACGGCGAACGCCGACAGAAAGTGTTCGGCCAACGGCATCACGTCCTCGGGCCGGTCACGCAGCGGCGGCAGATCGAGCGTCACGACGTTGAGGCGGAAGTAAAGGTCTTCGCGAAATTTTCTCGCGCGAACTGCCTCGGCCAGATGCGCGTTGGTGGCCGCGATCACACGCGCGTTGATCGGGATCGCCTGTGATCCGCCGACGCGGGTGATGACTTTCTGTTCGAGCACG
>JANMLE010001501.1:0-1276 GCA_031372385.1 Planctomycetota bacterium
TCGCAGCCGGGTCATCAGCCCCGACCTTCAGTCACACAATCTGCGGGCGCTTCCGAGGGACGTCTCGGCTGAAATCCCCAACAATCTGCCGGAGGGGGAGCGGTTCTGGAAGACCCAGTTGCGAGCCCTCGAAAAGGACTATGCCCAGGATCTGTACCTGTTGTCCCGGCGCGCACTCAACGAAGGCTATCCCAGCTACGCCTATGGACTGGTGCGCGAATCCGCGATCCACGATCCGGATCACTCCGCCGCCCGCAAGATCCTCGGCTTCGTGCGTCAGGGAAACGAGTGGGTGACGCAGTTCGCGGCGAGCCAGATCAAGAAGGGGAACGTCTGGCATGAAGAGTTCGGCTGGCTGCCGAAAGGGGATCTGGAACGATATTCCAACGGCGAGCGCAAGTTCAAAAACCGCTGGTTTACAGCCGAGAAAGAAAGGGAACTGCGGCGTGACTTTTCGGAAGCGTGGGAGGTCCGCACCGACCACTACCTGATCCGCACCAACGTCAGCCTGGAACGCGGTGTCGAACTCGGTCGCGCGTTGGAGGACTTTCACGAATTCTTCCACGAGACGTTCGCCGGCTTCTTCAATACGCGCGAACAAATGGTGAAGCTGTTTGACGGCACCGCCAAGGCCGTCAGCGCCAATCCCAGGCCGTACCTGGTCCATTACTACCGGACGCGCGACGAATACATCGACCGGTTGAGGAAGGACTTCCCCAACATCGGGATCACCAACGGCATCTACCTGACCACGGGGCGGACCGCCCATTTCTATGACGATCCCGACAACGACAACGAGGCGACGCTGTTCCACGAGGGAACGCATCAGTTGTTCTTCGAGAGCCACGTGCTGAACCGGCAAATCGGCGAGAAGGCCCACTTCTGGATCATCGAGGGGATCGCCTGCTACATGGAGTCGTTCCAGCGGAAGAATGGAACCTTCTCGCTCGGAGATCCCAAGTACATCCGGTTTGCCGGCGCCCGCAACAATCTGTTGCAGAAGAACTACTACGTCCCGCTGCGGGAGTTTTCCGAGATGGGGATGCAGGAGTTTCAGCACGCGCCGGAACTCGCCAAGAACTACACCCAAGCCTCCGGCCTGGCCCGGTTCTTCATGGAGTACGACAACGGCCGCTACCGCGAGGCGCTCGTCAAGCACCTGACGCAACTCTACAGCTCCAATTCCCGCGAACGCGACTCAGCCCCGGCACTCGACAAATTGACCGGAACCGACTTCGAAGACCTCGACCGCCAGTACGCCGAAGACGCACGTCAG
>JANMLE010001529.1:0-1231 GCA_031372385.1 Planctomycetota bacterium
CCGGTGCGGATCACTCGGCAGCAAACACCCGCGTGCCACCGAGATACGTTTCGCTGACGGTGATGTTGCGGACTTCGTCGACCGGGCAAGTCAACAGGTCCGTCTTCAGCACGACGAAGTCGGCCAGCTTGCCGACTTCCAATGAACCCTTTTGCTGCTCTTCGAACGTCAGGAACGCGTTGTTGATCGTGTACAGCCGCAGGGCCTGTTCGCGCGAGATCGCCTGTTCCGGATGCAGCGGCTGGTCGGTCCGGCGCGGCTGCCTCGTCAACACCGTCCACATACCGAGGAACGGGTTGTACGGATTGACCGACCGCAGGCTGCCGATCTTCTGCATGTGGTCCGAGCCGCCTCCCACGATCACCCCGTGTTCGAAGAGCGACTTATACGGTTGGAAGTACGCCAGCCGGTCGTCGCCGAATTGCTTCCGCAGCGTGGCTCCGTCGAGCCACAGCCAGGCGGGCTGAAGGTCGGCTACCACGCCCAACGTTTTCATCTGCTGGATCGCTTCGAGACTCATGAAGTTGCAGTGAGTGATGCACGGCCGAAGCGGGCGGACGGGGAGATCCTTGTTGATCTCGGCATAGGCGTCGATCAGGGCGTGGACGGCCGCATCGCCGACCGAGTGCGCGGTGAATTGCAGGTCACGCTGCAGCGCATACCGCGCCATGTGGACCAGATCCTCCTGCGGAATGAATCGCAACCCGCGGTACTCGGGATCGGTGATCGAATAGATCTCACTCTTGCCCCACGGCTGGCGCATGAAGGCGCTGCCGGTCAACATGCCGCCGTCGAGAAACACCTTGATCCCGCGCAGCCAGAGCCGGTTGTCGTACGCATGCAGCGGATGGTTGGCCGCCTTCTGGATGCCCGCCTCCACCTCTTGGCGGCTGCCGCTGCCGTTCACGGTGTAGGACAGGAACACGCGGCACGACAACTCGCCGCGGTCCAGCAGTTGTGAGTACGCCGTGACCGCGTCGTCCCCGGCGGAGCGGTCCGCGATGCTGGTGAGACCGACCGAGTTGTAGTCGGCGAACAACTGCTTCAGCCGCTGCATGCGATCGTCGAGCGACGCTGACTTCTCATTGGACTTCGATTTCACGAAGCGCGACGCGCTGCGCAGGATGCCCGTCAGTTCGCCGGTCGTTGGATCCTTCTCGATCTGTCCCGCCTTGCCGTCCGTGATCTGGAAGTCGCGGTCAATGCCGCTCAGTTCCAGAGCCAGCGAATT
>JANMLE010001542.1:0-1227 GCA_031372385.1 Planctomycetota bacterium
TGTTGGGAAACAGATTTCAGACCAGTTCCGAAACAGCACGCGGAGCACTCTACCCAAACCCACCCCCGTCCGCCAGATCCAAGGTTGCTGATGAGTTTGAAGGGGTGCCAGCGAATGACGCGAACGGGCGCGAATGAAAACGGATCGACAGGAAGATTTTGCGACAAGAAGATCCGAGACGAAAAACGCGGTGTTGACGTGTCCGACATGAGTTGTGGAGCACGTTGCAAACGTGCCCCACGTCGTTGTCCGGCTCTTGTCGGAATCGTCGGTGTTGGAACTTATTTTCCTGTCTCAAATCTTCCTGTCTACTTTTGGTGGCGACCATCGGCCGCGCTGTGCTGTTCGTGGTTCATGATCGTCCGATTGCCAGGAACGCGGTGATCGCATCGCGGTTGGCGGCCACGTCGTGAACGCGCACGATGTCCACCCGTTGGTGCGCCAGTGCGACGGAAACGCCGATCGTTCCGAACAGTCGCTCGTCGACCGGGCGGCCAATCACCTTCTGCAAGAACCCCTTGCGCGAGTGACCGATCAGAACGGGACGGCCCAGTGACTGGATTTGGCGAATGGACGACAGGATCTCGACGTTGTGTTGGGCCGACTTTCCAAACCCAATGCCGGGGTCGAGGGCAATCCGGTTCGCGGCGATTCCCGCCTTGCCCAGGGTGTCCAGACGCTCCGCGAAGAAGCCGCAGATCTCGGCCACGACATCAGTGTACTGCGGATCACGCTGCATCGTTTCGGGAGTTCCCTGCATGTGCATGCAGACGATCCCACAGGGGAATTCCAAACAGACGTCGATCATCTGTTCATCGAATCGCAGCCCCGAGATGTCGTTGACGATCCGTGCTCCGGCCCGCAGGGCTTCGCGCGCGACTGCCGATTTGGACGTGTCGACGGAGATCGGAATCGTGGTTCGTTCGGCGAGCCGCGCGATGACGGGAATCACCCGGCGCAACTCTTCGTCTTCGGTCACAGCCTCAGAGCCGGGTCGCGTCGACTCGCCGCCGACATCGAGAATCCCGGCCCCTTCCTCGACCAATCGCAGGCCGTGCTCGACGGCGGCATCCGTCAGCAAAAACCGGCCGCCATCGGAGAAACTGTCCGGTGTGACATTGACGATCCCCATCATCAGCGGCTGCTCACCGGGCTCGCTGTGGAAATCCGCAAATTCCCAAATTCGCCGGCGGTCCGAACTGTCCATCATCAAATCCTCGTGGCTCG
>JANMLE010001552.1:0-3926 GCA_031372385.1 Planctomycetota bacterium
ACGCAGCCGAGCGTCAGGCCGAGCATGCCGGTGCCGATCGTCGAGACGATGTCGTCCAATTCGTTGTACCGGTTGCGCAGTCGTTCGTCTTCGAGCAGGTTGTCACCGAGTGCCGCAAACGGACCGGCGGTGAGAAAGCCGGTGGCGGCGACGGCCGCGGGATTCTCCGGTTCATAGTCATTCCCGGCGAGTTGCCAGCGGACGAATTGATCGAACGGCATGTCGTCGTTGAGCGCGCGGATCACGAAGTCGCGGTAGAGATACGCCAGCGGCCGGTCTCGATCCGTCTCCTGACCATCGCTGTCGGCGTAGCGGGCAACGTCGAGCCAGTGCCGTCCCCAGCGTTCGCCGTAGTGCGGGCTTTGCAGCAGTCGGTCGACCAGGGTCTCCGTCGCCGAAGTGAGATCACGTTCGGCTGCGGCGGAGAATGTCTGAACCTCTTCCGGTGTCGGCGGCAGACCCGTCACATCGAAGGCCATGCGCCGGATCAACGTCTGCGGGTGCGCCGGAGATGCGGGCTGCAGATTCGCGGCTTCCAGCGCTGCGAGAACGAAACGGTCGATCGGCGTGCGAACCCACTCGGCATTGCGAACCGTCGCAGCCGGAACCGTCGCATCCGGAGCCGGTTTGAGCGGCTGAAAGGCCCAGTGCTTTTTCGCCTGTTCGGTGCGAGGATCGACGACATCCGCGCTGGTTGGCCATTCGGCACCCTGATCGATCCATGCGCGCAGGATGCCGACTTGTTCGGCGGAGAGACGCTGTCCCTCGGGGGGCATGACGTCCGACTTGCGGATCGCGGCGACCATCTGAACCAGCCGACTGGCCGCGCTGTTCTTCGGCACGATCACCGGGCCGCTCGTTCCCCCCGCCATCGCGAGTCGTTTCACGCCCAGATTCAGCCCGCCCTCTTCGTTGCCTTGCGCGTGACATTCGAAGCATCGCTGCCGCAGGATCGGCTGCACATCTTTGACGAAGTCCACCGGCCGGTTGGCTGGCGGTGGCAGCAGCGCCGCATCGATCACCGTCACCGGCTCCGGATTCTCGGCCGATGTCGCGAGCCCGGCACGGCACAGCAGACAAATCGCTGCCATCACGGTCGTTCGATATCTCACGGCGTTCGCACCTCCACGCGGACTCACTGTTGGCACCAGGCAGGCATTGTCGCGAGAGCATAGCTCTTCGCGCGCAGAATCACCGCTCGTCAAAACGCGCCGCCATCGTCCGAATATCCCGGCGGGATGTTGTCACCGCGAAAGCGCTCTTCGGTCCAAGGGTCGCCGTGCATGTGATAGCCTCCCTGTTCCCAGTAGCCGGCGCGGTCGTGTTCGACCAGTTCGATGCCGCAGATCCACTTCGCGCTCTTCCACGCATACAGTTGCGGAACCAGGCCGCGCACCGGGCCGCCATGGTCCAGAGAAATGGGCTCGCCGTCGTGAAGGTCCGCCAACAGGCAGTCCGCTTGCAGAAAGTCCGCCAGCGGGAGGTTCGTGGTCCAGCCGTTGTCGTAGCCGTGGCAGACGACGAACCGGGCGGCAGGTTGCACACCGGCGCGGTCGAGCAGTGCGCGCGTGCTCACCCCTTCCCAGACGTTGCCGAGTCGCGACCATTTCGTCACGCAGTGAAAGTCCGAAAAGACTTTCACGCGCGGCAGCGTCAGGAATTCGGCGAGTGTGAACGTGAGCGGCGTGTCGATCAGGCCGAAGATCTTCAGTTGCCAGTTGTCGAGATTGACCAGCGGCGGGCCGAAGGCATCGAGCACTGGCCATTTCCGCGTGCGCAACTGGCCCGGCGGGATGCGGTTGTCGCGGCGGGTGTCCGGGCTGATGACGATCCCCGGTTCGATGTGATCGGGAGCGATGGGTTCCAAGTGCTGGTACTTGGGATCCTCGTGAACGAGCATGGCGGATGCCTTCGAGTATGGGGAATCACTGCGTTCCGGCGTGAAGAAGTCGCAGTGGACCGATGCAATGAATTGGTGGGACCGACAAGGAATATGAAGTCAAAATGGTTCGTCCGGACCAAGGGGTCCGGACTACGGAAACAACCGGATCAACGACATCGCGGCCCGATTGTAACCGTGTCTGGCGAATCCGCGAGCGGCACGGTGATTGCCATCCGAAGTGGTTGTGAATCGATCTTGGCAGACCGGAACCGACCGCCGACCCTGCATTGACCGGGTTTCGCAACGCCAATAGACTTGCTCCAAAGCAGGTTACGTCGTTCAGCCAGAGGAGAGCCGTTCGTGGTCTTCCAAGGGCACGCCGGGCTTCAGGTCGCCATGCGAGCCGGAAGACTGTCGGATCGGCAGGCGATTTGGATTCCGCGCGCGAAGAAGCAGCCGGATGGTCGCGCGGCTTAGGAATTGGTACGACGCATCCCCGCGTCATTTCAACGGACGAAACATGGAAATCCTCGATAAGTTCAGTGACGCGTTCAACGTGGTTTTGGGCGGCACCGAGCGGTTCATCACCCGGATGTTCGGATCGGCGAACGAACGGCGGGTGCGCGGCATCGGATTCGTCCGCGACAAGCAGGGGAACTCGACCGTCGTTCCCGGCTCGACGCTGGACCGCATCAATCTCTTGGAGCCGGACTACGAGAAGTTGTCGGACGCCGAACTGCGTGAAACGGCCTCCAAACTGCGCCGCCGATTGGCGGACGGCCAGGCTCTGGATGACTTGCTGCCGGATGCGTTCGCGGCCGTGCGTGAAGCGGGCAAACGCTATTTGAAGATGCGGCACTATGACGTCCAGATGGTTGGTGGTTACATCCTTCACAAAGGGATGATCGCTGAAATGGTGACCGGTGAAGGGAAGACCCTCGTCGCGTCGCTGCCCGCGTTTCTGAACGGTGTCGCCGGGTCGGTGCATGTCATCACCGTCAACGATTACCTGGCCCAGCGCGACATGGAATGGATGGGACCGCTGCACATGGGCCTCGGGCTGACGATCGGCGCGATCCAGTCCAACACGAGTCACGAGGACAAGCGCAAAGCGTATGCGTGCGACATCACCTACGGCACGAACAACGAGTTCGGTTTCGACTACCTGCGCGACAACATGAAGAACTGGAAGGAAGAGCAGGTCCAGGGACCGCTGGAGTACGCGATCATCGACGAAATCGACAACATCCTGATCGACGAAGCGCGGACCCCGCTGATCATCTCCGGCCGCGCTCACGACGACATCTCGAAGTATCCGGTGGCGGACAAGCTCGCCCGCGCGTTGCAGCGCGACGTCCACTTCGAATTGAAGGAGAAGGAGCACACCTGCCATCTGACCGAAGTGGGTATCCGCCGTGCTGAAGAACTGGCCGGCGTCGAAAGTTTTTACACGCCGGGCAACATGGAGTGGCCGCACCTGATCGACAACGCCCTGCGGGCGCATCACCTGTACAAGCGCGACGTCAATTACATCGTCCGCACCGGCGAAGTGATCATCGTCGACGAGCACACCGGCCGCATGATGGAAGGTCGGCAGTGGAGCGACGGCCTGCACCAGGCGGTGGAAGCCAAGGAAGGAGTGAAGGTCAAAGAGGAGACGCAAACGCTCGCGACCGTCACCCTGCAAAACTTCTTCAAGCTCTACAAGAAGCTCTCCGGCATGACCGGGACCGCCATGACCGAAGCGGCCGAGTTTGTGAAGATCTACAACTTGGATGTCACGTCGGTGCCGACCAACCGCCCGCTGCGCCGCATCAACTATCACGATGCGATCTATCGGACTGAAAAAGAAAAGTGGCACGCGGTGGTCGACGAGGCC
Organism: Planctomycetota bacterium; assembly: GCA_031372385.1. Taxonomy (GTDB): domain Bacteria; phylum Planctomycetota; class Planctomycetia; order Planctomycetales; family Planctomycetaceae; genus Schlesneria. The sequence continues at coordinate 3,762 of JANMLE010001552.1, forward strand.
CAGGAGGTGCATCAGACGGGACGGCCCGTGCTGATCGGCACGGTCTCGATCGAGAACTCGGAAAAGCTCAGCAACATGCTGACGCGGAACGGCATCAAGCACGCCGTGCTGAATGCCAAGCACCACGAACGCGAGGCCGAAATCATCGCCCAGGCCGGCCGCAAG
>JANMLE010001567.1:0-1218 GCA_031372385.1 Planctomycetota bacterium
GAAATCGCCCAGAAGCCCGCAATCAAGAGCTTCATTGACACGGCGGTTGTCGGCAAGCTGGATGTGCTCGGCATCCCCGCCTCACCCATCTGTGATGACGGCACGTTCCTGCGCCGCATCTACATCGACGTCACAGGAACCCTCCCCACGGACGCGGAAGCCTCCGAATTCCTGGCCAGCACCGATCCCCAGAAGCGGGCCAAGGTGATCGACCGCCTGCTTGATTCGCCAGCTTATGCCGACTACTTCGCCAACAAGTGGAACTTGGTGCTGCGCAACAAGCGCCGCCAAAATGACGCGGTCTCCCCGACTTATGCGTTCCACAATTGGATCTGGACCAGCCTCTACGAGAACAAGCCCTACGATCAGTTCGTGCGTGAGATCCTCACCGCGTCCGGCAACGCCGACGACAATCCGCCCGTCGCGTGGTATCGCGAAGTCGACCAGCCCAACGAGCAAGTGGAAGACGTGTCGCAGTTGTTCCTGGGCCTGCGAATCCAATGTGCCCGCTGCCACCACCACCCGTTTGAAAAGTGGAGCCAGGACGATTACTACGGACTGGCGGCGTTCTTCAGCCGCGTCGGCCGCAAGAACATCATCGGCGGCAACAACCAGGTTCGCGACAAGCGGATCTTCGCGGTCGACAACCAGGGTCCGGCCCAGGCCCGCAACGAACGCTCGGGCAAGATGCTTTCGCCGACCGGTCTCGGCGGACAACCGCTGGTCCTGAAGGCCGAGGACGATCCGCGGATTCTGCTGGCCGACTGGATGTCCAACGCGCAGAATCCGTTCTTCGCCAAGGCCCTCGTCAACCGCTACTGGAAGCACTTCTTCAGCCGCGGCATTGTCGAGCCGGAAGACGACATGCGTGAAACGAATCCGCCCGCCAACCCCGAGTTGCTCGACCGTCTTTCCCAGCACTTCATCGCCCACAAGTTCGATCTGAAGGACTTGGTGCGCACGATCTGCAATTCGTCCACCTATCAACTCAGTTCGCTGCCGAACGAGTACAACCTGAAGGACAAGCAAAACTTCTCCCGCTACTATCCGAAGCGACTGACGGCGGAAGTGCTGTATGACGCGTTCCACCAGGTGACCAACACCGGCCAGGCCTTTGGTGGCTTGCCGGCCGGAACCCGCTCGATGCAGTTGCCGGACCCCGGCATGGCCCAGAACGTCTACTTCTTGAAGGTGTTCGGCCAACCGCAGGGGGACACC
>JANMLE010001598.1:0-1617 GCA_031372385.1 Planctomycetota bacterium
CGAACTGACGGTCACCCTCAATCCGCAGGCCCCGATCGGAACCCTTCGCGACCAGATCATCCTCGTGACCGACGACGCCAACAATCCGCAGGTGTCGGTCCCGGTGGAAGCCAAGATCGAAGCGGATATCGCGATCACCGACCTGTCGTTTGGCGCACTGGCACCCGGCCAGTCGAAGACCGAACGGGTGATTATTCGCGGGAAGAAGCCGTTCAAGATCGACGAGCTGTACCGCGAGAAGAAGGAGACGTCCAAGCTGCAGGACGACGCCTTCAAGGTGAAACTCGACAAGCTCAATTCGACCGTCCACAGCCTGCCGGTGACATTCACGGCTCCCGACGTACCGGGGGCGTTTGAAGAGGAATTCTTCGTGAAGATCGGGGATCGCCCGCAGCCGATCCCGTTCAAGGCGCGGGGACGAGTCCTGGAACAAACCGGCGCGGCCAAGAACTGATGCCTCACTCGGGCCAAAGTGAGACGTTTTCGTTTAACCGCAACGCCAACGGCGTGCGCGCGAACCAAGGGTTGCTCCCGCCTGCGCACACGCCGATGGCGTGGCGGTTAAACGTCTCAGGTCAGGCCGCGTGAGGTGAAATTCGGGCGTCACTTCGTCCCGAACGCCGCCACATCCCACAGCTTGACGGTCTTGTCGTCGCATCCCGATGCTAGTTGCTTCCCGTCGGGCGAAAACAGCACCACCCGGACGGCGGCTTCCTGCGAGAGCTTCAGCAGTTCGGCACCGCAGGTGGCATCCCACAGCCGCACGGTGCGGTCGCTGGCACCGGTCGCGATCAACCTGCCGTTCGGGGAGAACGCCACGGAATCGATCTTGTTCCGGTGGCCGCGCAACGTGAACAGATAGTCGCCCGTGACGGCCTCGTAGATGCGGCTGGTTCCGTCGGAGCTGGCGGTCGCGATTCGCAAGCCGTCCCGCGAGAACGTCGCCTGTTGGACCAGCCCCCCGTGTCCCGTCAGCTCGCGCACCTCCTTGCCGGTTTCGACGTTCCACAGCCGCGCGGTTCGATCGGCACTGGCACTGAGCAGCAGCTTGCCGTCCGGTGAGAATTCGACCGTGAATGCGTAGTCCTTATGACCGGCAAGCGTCTTCACTTCCCGGTTTGTGGCCGCATCCCACAGCTTGATGTCATTGTCCAGTGACGCGGTGGCGAAGTACTTGCCGTTGGGCGAGTACGCGATGCCATGCACCTTCGATCGGTGACCGCGCAGCTCCTTCAGCTTCTCACCATCGGCCGCGTTGTACAACCGCAGGAAGTTGTCGGCGAAGTTGCCGACGGCAAGCTGTTGGCCGTTCTGCGAAAAGGCGATGCCGGGCAATCCAAACTTGAAGTCGGGCGATTGCCACTTCTTTTCCTGCTTGAGGAGATCCCACAACTGCAGTGTGCCGGCGGTGCGGTAGCCGCCGGTGCCGACCGCCAGTTGACGTCCCGGCTTGTCGAAGGCCAGCGACGAAACTGGCTGCCCGACCTTGAGCGTGATGGCATTCAACGCGGTGACCGCTTCGGAAGGCTTCAGTTCGGGGGCCTTGGTTTCGCCCGTTGCTCCCGTCGTGACGCTGACGCTTTGAGCCTTCCAGCGACGGAACGATTTGTCGATGCT
>JANMLE010001633.1:0-4115 GCA_031372385.1 Planctomycetota bacterium
CTTCGAGGTCGGTCCAGAGTTCGTTGGCGTGGGTGACATAGTTGTCGATCGCCAGTTTGGCGGCGTTCGCGTAGTTCGTTTCGGCGGTGGCCAGCGCCCCGGTGTGAGCGGTCTGTGCGGTGGCGAGGCTCTTCTGTCGTGCTTCGGACGCGCGGGCGATGGCATCCTGCAAGTCCGCGAGTTTGGCCTGCGTCGCCACCTGCGTTCCAACGTCGAGGTTGGCGAGTCCCTTGACGAACGTCGCCCCGGCGTCGTTCTTCGCCTTCTGCATGTCCGCGCCGGCGGTGATGTAGGTGTTGCGCGCGGTGTACTCGGCATCCGCCACACCGTCGATCCAGCTCTTGGCCGCGCCGCGTTCGGCGCTGACGATCCCGGCGTTCATCATCTCGATATCGGTGACGAATTTGATTTCGTCGTCGGCCAATCCGACCAGGAAGGCCCGCTTCAGCTCGTTGACCTGCTTTTGCTGCTGCATGCCCGCGGTCATGATCTCTGCCGGGGTCATTCCCTCCCACGACAACTGCAGGGCCGTTTCCGCATCGCGATAGGCACCCTGCCGTTCCTTCACCGCGTCCTGGTAGGTCTTGAACGAGGTCAAGGCCCCGGCCCGGGCGCTGGTGACGGCACCGCGCACCGCAGCATCGTAGGGCGTCGCGCCCGCCACGACTTTCGCGGTGATCGGGTCGTCCAGATTCTTGACGCTCGTCAGGAACGCGTTGGCCGCCTTGAACTCCGCCGTCAGGAATGTCCCTTCCAAATCCCAGCGCGAGTCGACCAGCGAACCCACCGAATTCTCGTCTCCATAGGTGGCGACCAGGAATTTGCGGTACGTCTCCTGCGCTTCCTTAACGGCCGCGTTGTACTTCGCTTCCGCACCCGAAACCGCTGCCGAGTACGTCGTGTCCGCCCCGCCGATCGCCCCGGAATGATCGGACTCGGCCGTGTTGAGCGCGGTGTTGAGCGCCGTTCGTTCATTGGTCAAGCCGTCGTGGAAGGTCTTCGACGCGAGGTTGACGGCGGTGTTGTAGTCTTTCACCGCCGACGTCGTCTGTTCGTTGTATTTCGTGTTCGCGCCGGTCAGCTTGCCATCGAACCCAGATTTGGCGTTGGTCATGCTCGTGGAGTACAGGCCCGTCGCCGTCGCCACGTTGGTCTGCAAGTCGCCGGAGATGCGATCGAGTTCCGTGTTGAACGCGTTGTTTGCGCCGTCGCGATCGGTGACGAACGCGGCGTCGGAACCGATCAGGCTCCAGTCGATGGTGATCGAGGAATACGCCGCCTGGATGGCGTCCCAGGCGGATTTCGCCAAAGACGCTGCCGTCTCGTACGACGTGGTGGCCGATGTCATCGCGGACTGAAACGCCGTTGACGACTCCCCCTCGGTCGCCGCATAGGCGGCTTCCGCGCCACCCAGCGCCGCATTCCAGTCCGACTCGATCGCGGCCATGCCCGTGGTGTAGTCGCTGTTGGCCGTGCCGGTCTCGGACTCATAGTCGGAGTTTGCCGAGGCGGTCGTCGTATCGAACTGCGACTGGGCCGCATCGACCGTTTGCTGGTGCTGGTTGTTCGCGTCGTCCTTCGCCGCATTGAAGTCGGCATCGGCCTTGTCGGTCTTGGACTTCAACGCGTCCTGCGCCGACTTCTGTTGACCGTTGAACTTGTCTTCAACGGCCTGATTGGCTTCCGCCTGCTTCTTGGCAGATTCTTTGGCCTTGTTGAGATTGTCGAGCTTGCCCGCCTTGCGGTCGGCGATCTCTTTGTCGATCAGCTTTTGAATGTCCTTCGACATCGCTGCCTGCGCGCTGCTGATCTTGTCCTGCCAATCCTGGGAAATCTTCTTTCCGGCGTCTGCGGCTTTCTTTTCCTGCGCGGCGATCGTGCCGGCATCAAGGAACTTCGCGCGGGCGGCATCCTTTTCCGCATCGGTCTGCGGTTGGCCTGTTCCGCCGGTTGTTCCCGACGAGTCCGTCCCTCCCGCGCCGCTCGCCGCTGATGAGTCCGTCCCCGCGCCGCCGGTTCCCGACGACGGCACGCCGTTCGATGATGTTGATGTCGGTGTGCCCGTTGTTTCCGCTGAGTTGTCACCGGAAGACGCGCTGCCGGTAACGGCACCCGTGTTCGTCATGCCGGATGACGAGCCGCTGCCGGTTGTCGTACCGTACGACGTCCCGGAGGTGTCGGTCATCGTTGCCGGGGACGAGGGATTTATCGAACCGCTCAGGGCCGCCAGCAGATCGCTTCCGGTGGTGCCCCCGTTCATGATCGCCAACGGATCAAGTCCGGTCTGCCCGCCGATCGTTGACGTCGACAGGGACAACGATCCAGTTCCAGATCCCGTCGCCGCAGAGCCGGGTGAACTGAACGACCAAAGTGTCGATGGGTCAATCGCGGGGAGTGCATTGCCCGTTGTCGATGGCGCGGTCGCGCTGGTCTCACCGAAGACGTTGCCCGCAAAACCCTGTCCGATCGCCGCGCCAGTGTCCACCATTGTCGGCAGTGAATCCCAGCCGACCGGCGAACCGCTTCCCCCAGTGATCGTCAGCCTGACCGTGCCCGTCGTCTGATCACCGTCCGCGTCGGAGACGCCGTACGTGAACCAGTCTGTCCCCGTGAACGCCGCATCGACAGCAAGCGACAACCGGTCGTGACTCAGCGGGTCGTTCGGATCGGCCGACACAATCGAGGCGCTGCCATGCATGGGCGACTGAACCGACGTGATCATCAGCCCGCCCGCCAGACTAAAGTCGTTGTCCAGCACGTCCAATTCGACGGGCGACGCGGCGGTCTGCGACTGCTGGAGTTGCACGCTGTCGTTGCCAATCAGGATCGCATTCAGCAACAGCTTGGGTTCCAGCCGTTCACACGCCGCGACATGCGAGGAGTCCCTCACCCGCCGGCGCGGCCGTGAGCCGCGTCTCGCCCCAGCCCCCCCGTTTCGCCAACTTGAACAAGCCAGACGCCAACCGGCCGAGCCAATTGAACAAGACCATGATCAATGTTCCCAAGAGAGAGGGGTGACGAGTGCGGCAATGACTTGTTGACGCCGCGTTTCGATCATCGCGACGACAGTGATACTGCGACAGACCTGTGCAGCATGATTCACACCAGAACTGCGAAGTGGGCGAAACTCTAATGCGGTCGCGTTGAGAATTGCAAGCTGGTGCCACGGACAGAATCTGGCAAGGCAGAATTTTTGCGGGCTTGAAGGCAATCGCCGCCAATGATTGAAAGATACCAATCAATTGGCGCGCTGCGGCTGCGTGAGACGTCAGGTGGTTGTCGAGGGTCAGGCGCTGATGTGTCCGGTTTGCGCGAAGGTCGATCGCAGTTCGTGCGTCAGGCGCAGTACGAGGCAGACCGTCACGATGACGCACACGAACGGGCTGAGCCAGATTTCATTGGGACGCCGGACCACCAGCAGGGCCAGGTCGAAATTGAAGACCGTCGCCACGATCGCCAACAGATATCCGATCGTGCCGGTTTGACTCCGTCGTTGCAGCCACGCTTCCGACAGCAGAATGCCGTAGACCGGGCCGACCATCGCATACGTGCTCCCTTCGGTGCGTGAGTTGAACAGCATCAGGTAACAGGCCGACAGCGAGTACAAGTAGAACGTGCTGCGCGCTGCGGGAAGTTTCCTGGCCGCCAGCCAGCAGGCGCACAGCGTGGCCACGGCGAAGGTCAGCCGGCCCGCCTGTTGAACGGGTGAGGGAAGATCCAAGCCGGCCACCTTGAGCATTCCGAAGAGCTGCGCCCAGTGTCCCGTTTCGCCCTTCGAAAACGCGATCCGAGAATTCTCCCAGCACGCCACGAACTGCGAGACGACGTAGTCCGGGTGTTGCGTCAGGAACGGCGCCAGCGCGACGACCGCCATGCCGATCATCAACCGCCAGAGCATCTGCGGATGGATGGCCGCGGCCAACAGAACCAGGACAATCGCGACCGGCTTGAAGGCGAAGGCGAGCAACAGCAGGACCGCGGCCCGCGACCAGCGCTGTTCCCCCAGATCGACCGTCGCCAGGAGCATCAGCCCGGTGATGATCAATGTTGACTGTCCATTGAGCGCACACCCCGCGGCCGTCCCCGCCGACGCGATCGTGTTGATCAGGAACCAG
>JANMLE010001691.1:0-1624 GCA_031372385.1 Planctomycetota bacterium
CCGGACGCATCCCCCATCCAAATGGCATCGACTTCCTGGACCATCGCCTCCAGTGACGTGGCGACCTGCACGCCCGGAAAGGCTTCGGCGAACATCGCGGCGCTGGCGGGGTCGGCGTCGTACACATGAGTGATCCGCGTCCCCGCAAACGGCACGAGATCGAAGTTGGTGCGGGGATTGCGGAAGTACTGCTGAAAGATGCGACTCGAACCGGGATCGAGGTACTTCTTGACGACGTCCAGATTCACGGTCGGATGAAACGGATGGGCGAAGTGCCACGTGTGTCCGTTCGTCTTCTGCGGCGTCCCGCCAATGCTGGCTGAGACCACGCCAATGCGGATGGGCTTGTCGGCCGCCGGAGCGTCTGCCGCGTGGGCTGACGTGGCGAGTGCCATCGCTGCGGCACCGAAGGCCCCCGATGTCAGCAGTTCGCGACGAGGGAATCGATCGGTGCTCGGTTGGTCGTTGGGCATGGTGGCTCTTTCGTGGCGGCGGTCACCACGTCCCGGAAGAAAAGACCAAGACAGACACGGACGGATTGGAAATCCGTCCTACGGGAACTCAAGCCAGGATCTGTTGAATCACGTCGCCGCGGCTGATGGGGATGGGGCGGCCGAGTGTGTCGTGGATCTCGGTGTGCGGGTCCAGGCCGAGGCAGTGGAAGATGGTGGCGGTCAGATCCTGTGGCTGGACTTTGCCCGACGCGGGGTAGGCGCCGATCGCATCAGAGGCGCCGTACACCACTCCCCCCTTAATGCCGCCGCCCGCCAGCGCGACCGAGTACACATGGCCCCAGTGGTCGCGACCGGCGTTCCCATTGAATCGGGGCGTGCGGCCGAACTCGGCCATGCAAACGACCAGCGTGTCGTCGAGCATTCCCCGCTGTTCCAAGTCCTGGATCAACGCGGCCAGCGCTTGATCGGCGGGCGGCGCGAGCACCGTCTTCAGCCGCAAAGCCTCACGCGCGTGGCTGTCCCAGCAGGGGGCGTCGGACGGCTCTTCGGGTCCGCGATACCAGTTGACTTGGACCAGCGACACGCCGGCTTCAATCAGTCGTCGGCCCAGCAGCACACTCTGTCCAAACTGCGTCCGACCGTAGCGGTCGCGCATCTCCGGGGATTCCAGATCGAGCTGAAACGCCTGCCGCGACTCGGTCGAATTCAGCACGTTGAATGCCTGGTCCGCCAGTCGGCCGTATCCCTCGCTGATCCCCCGGCTGGCTTGAAGGCCGGCGCGGGCTTCGGTCCGTTCGACTGCATTCAGCCGTTGATTGACCTGTTCGAGCAGAGTCCGGCGTCCGGCCAACCGGTGGTCCGAGATGTCGGCGTTCAACGTCAGTTCATCAATGCGGAAACCGGGGTCGGCCGGCTTACAGTTCAGCAACCAGGGTTCGACGGACCGGCCGAGGAACCCCGCGTCCTGACCGGGCCAGACACTTCCATCCGTGTTGAAGATCCGGTGCGGCAAGCGGATCGAGGCGGGCAGGCTGCCTCGTTCGGGAACCAGCTTGCGGACGATCGAGCCGAGGTTGGGTGAGTCGTTCGGGAACCCCGGATTGGCGTTCTCGGAGTTCATCGGCGCGTGCGGCTGACCGGTCAGCATGTAGTAGCCGCTGGACGAATGC
>JANMLE010001749.1:0-6349 GCA_031372385.1 Planctomycetota bacterium
TCGTGAACGGCGACAAGCGGGCCAGTCCGACGAAGCAAACAGGTCCATTGATTGGCGGTTGTCGCTCCTGGATGGACCCGCCACTTTCTTCTCAAAAGCGGGTGCTCGATTCCGCTCACAACCCGCTGCTCAAACGGCTCACAATTCAGGAACGTCCGGGCAAGACGGCCTTTCGGTACTGGCAGGAAGGGCCGGGCTACGACCGAAACCTTTCGACGGAACGAGTCGTGCTGGCCGCCATCGACTACATTCACAACAACCCCGTGCGACGCCGACTGGTCGCCGAGGCCACCCAGTGGAAATGGTCGAGTACACGCTGGTACGCCTCGAATCGAGAACTGACAGACCCAGACCTGCCGATGATCCACGGCCTGCCTTGGGACTTCTTCGTCTGACACTTGCTGTTGTGACATTCGCGAAGACACTGACGGCCCAAAGCCGCCGCCGGATGGCACCTGCGGGATCGCAGACGATGGGCACTACCAGAGCCAGGTGGCGCCCGTCCACAGTACCGTCACTGCCAACAAGCCGTTCGTGATTGCATGAGCCACCATCGGATCCGCGAGATTGCCGCGCTGCCGCATCAGCCAGGCGTACGAAATGCCGGCCACCAAGCCACCGACCCAGAATTCGTGCAGCAGTCCAAATGCCAGTGAAGACACCAGAATGGCCCAGAGCGGGACTGCCCGATACTCAACTGTTTCAAAGTCGGATCGGACCAGGCGGCGCAGCAGAAAGCCGCGAAAGGCCAGTTCCTCGATGATGGGCACCGTGATGACCGCCCCGAAGACTCGGAAGATTGTCCAAGAGAACCCGCCAGTCGTCTCCCATGTGGGCAGCGAATCGATGTCCTGCGGCTGTGAAAGCATCAAGGCCAAGCCTGTCCAGGCAATGTAGACGATGATCCCGTGAAGGACGGCTCGCGGGGACAAGTCCCAAGTCAGTTGCCGCAGCACGTCGCGACACATCCACAGGACGCACAGTGACGCGACGACGGTGAGCGGGTATAGCATCGCTGAATGATCAACCAGAGCGGCGAGCATCATGCTTACTGCGGTCAGCACCAGAAACGGCACGAGGTACGGAGCGGCAGGCAATTTTTTGGGGGGGACAAGCCTTGTTGGGGTTCTGGTGAAGAATCCCGATTGCAGGGCACCCGCCATTAAGCCGATCGAAACCAGATTGAAAAGAATCCAGCCCGCCTGAGAATGGAACCCTCCCAGGGCCAGGCTCGCAGAGTATTCCGTTCCGATCACGATGAGCGCCGCGATTCTCAGGGAGTTGCAGATCCAGATCGCTAGGACGCCAATCGGCCACAGCAGCCCGGCGTGCGGAAACCGTAGGGTTGTGCGAAACACCACCAAGAAGCCGAGAACAAAGACGGAAATCAGACCGATTCCCTCATACCCGGAACATTGCGGGGCGATATGCACGTTAAACGACTGCGTGCCGAGTACTCGGTGTCCCGCGTCCGACACGATCGACTCGGAATAGAGAAAGCTCAGCCACCACTCGACGAGCCGGAATGTGGAATCTCCGAGCGGGTTCCATAACAGTTGAAACAACGGACCACCACACGTTGCGCACAGCGAGATCGCGAAGCTGGCCAGCAATACCCGGCATTCTTCCCAGGCGAAACGGCACCAGAAGCGAGGAGGAACCAGGCTGCACAGGCAACACGCACAGCTTGCCACAGCAGATGTGATCCAGATGAACGCCCAGACTTCGCTCGCGGGAGAGTTGACCGTTCCATCATCAAAGAGGGCGACTGAGGCGACGGTCAGGAGCGCAAACGCACCGCACTGACTGAGCCACCAGATCCACCAGTTGCGGTGGGCCAGCGCAGCCCGAGCGAATTCGTGGATACGCTGCCGGATTCGATTCTTACCCAGGAAGGGTATCGCAACCAGCAGCGAGATCCCGATCCGAGGCAGCATTGGTGCGATTCGAAAGAATCGGCCCCACGCGACGGAGGATTCTGTCACGGCGGCGGTGTCGAAGCGAACTGTCAACCACAATCCTTGGATGGCGAACAGCATCAGAATCGCTGCGACACGCCATCGCCATCCCATCAGCAGCCAGGAAAGTCCAGTCCGCTGAAGGGACGGCGATGTTGAAAGTGAACCGGGGAACAACAAGGTCGGTGCCTGATCGATCGAAGTCTGACTCATGATGTTCAGGTTCCTCCAGGAATTCTCATTCCCTGTTCGTCTTGCCGCGCGCTCGTGAGATCCAATCTTTCACGAGGGTTGCGGTGCCCATGACCAGTGCCAGTCCGGCCGCGGCCGATCCCGCACCAATTTCAGGAACGCCGCCACCGGTGCCCCCCGTGGAGCCGCCGCAGTCTCCACCCCAGTGGCGGGAGTGAGCCAGCGCCTGATCCGACAGGAGTGTCAGGGCCACTCCCATTACAAAAACCGGAAAGATCGTCTTTGCAAGTACCCGTAAGAACATCTTTTGCACCTCCGCAGAGACAAGTGGATGACTCCTTCCAGCCGGGGCGACTAGCAAGTTCCCAGCACTGAAAGACAGACGTGACAACGCCTGTATGCGTGATCATGCCATACCAACAGACGGGATGGTCAACAAAGTTCGACGGTCTGTCTGATGTTTCCCAAAAGGACATCCGGTCTAACGGTGATTAACAGGACGTTGCGAAATCACCACATGTCCGCGGGCGTTCCGCATCCTGCGTCGTTTGCAGCGAGTAGAGCAAGTGGCTCGCCGAACACAAGACAGCCAGAGACTTGGCCCATGTGATACGACGGCGGGGTGGTTGGGATCGGGCGGAAAGCAATCAAAGAAGCAATCAAAGGGGTCAGAAGCAATCAAAGGGGTCAGGAGTCGTTGATTTGTCCGAGTCGTGCCGACGGCTGTGTGCGGACGATTATTTCAACGACGCCAGGTAGGCCAGCAGATCGGCGGCCTGTTGCGGGGTCATGTCGCGCAAGAGCAGTTCGGGCATCATCGATTTTTGCTGCGGGACCAGTTGCTCGATCTCACTGGTTGCAAACCGCAGCCTGGGGTTCTGGGCGTTTCGTAGCACGACTTCCTGTTCGGTGCGTTCGATGACCAGTCCCGACAGGACTCGGCCGTCGGTTGTTTCCAGCGTGTACTGGATGAACTTCGGGTCGATCAGCTTGGACGGCTCCAAGAGGTGTGTGAGTAACTCGGCGGGGGGATACTTCTTGCCGATCTGGCTGAGATCCGGGCCGAGGTTTTCGCCCACGTCGCGGACCCGGTGGCAGCTCTTGCAACTGGCTGCGCCGTCGCGGAAGAAGAGTTGCCGGCCCCGTTCGGCATCGGCGGGAACGGCGAGCAGTTCGGCTCGGTTGATCGCATCGCCCAACCGCTTCTGCCGCTGCGAGGCTGGGACGAAGCGTTCGAACAGGTCGCGAATCTCGGCCTGCGGATGTTCTGCGGTGATCGAGACCACTTCGCGGCGCACTTCGACCGACAACTCGCCGCGATCGATCAGTTGCAAGAGTGTCAGCGCGCCGCGCGTTGAAGCGATGCCCGCGCGGATGACATCGGTCCTGGCGGCGGGGGGTTCGGCGCGGAGCGCTGTCCGCAGCGCCGCGTGTTGATCCGATGTGGGAACTGCCGTGTCGGGAGTGCCGCGTGGCAGTTGGGCGATCCAGTCGTGAATCATTCGGACCGCCGGTTCGTCGACTTCGTCCGAGCCGAGTCGCGGCATGCGTCCGCCGCCCGTTTTGGACATGCGGTAGTGCAGCACCGAACCGAGCGGGTCGCCGGGGGCAATCACCTTGGCGTGCGTGATGCCGAACGTTCCCTGCGTGGGACGGACATCCACCGCCCGGGCCTTCTCCAGCTTGGTGTCAAACGTCAGATCGATCGTCGCCGAGCCGCCGGCGTGCAGTTGATGGCAGTGGGCGCAGTTAACATGCAGATACGACTTCGCCCGCTGGTTCAGGTCGGCCGAGGCGTCGTAGGGATCGACGTAGCGCGGAGCATCGCCTTCCGAAGTCGGGACTTTCCCCGCGAGCCAACCGAGTCGCTGCAACCGCGCGAGTTGATTCACAGGGCTGCCGCCGACCAGCGCCCGATTCAGTTGGGCCGTCGAGACGGCCAAGGGGGACGCGGTCTGAACGCCGTAGACAGTCGTCTTTTTTTCGACCCACGGGTTGTGACACAACTGGCATTCGGCGCGGCTGGCGATGCGGTATGTCTGCTCGCGGATGCCGCCGGGGGCCTGCGGGTCGCGGATCTTGAGGACTTGATCGGAACCTGCGGCTCCGGCCAATTCGGCGTCGGTCTGGTCGTCGTTCCAGACGTACGTGTAGGGTCGCCAACTCTCCTGTTCACGATGCAGGATTTGTGTTTCCAGTCGGCGACGCGAGGCCGGGACGCCGCGCTCCATTTCGATGGCGACCGTCTTGGCGAGCACCGCGCCATCGGGAAACTGCCAGTTCCCGTCAGCCTTCAATTGCACCGGCTCGGTGCCGGGGATGGCCAGCCAGCGTTCCGATGTCGCGTGGTCGGCCCAATGCGCGGCGTTGATTGAAAACGGAATCACACCGGGCGACGGTGTCTGGTTTGTCACTGAAGCGAACAGACCCGTCTGACTCAGTCGCCGTGGAAAGTCGACGTTGCGGCCGTCGTCAGGGTTGCTTACCAACCGATGGATCTGCTTGGTTCGCTCATAGTCGAGCAGATACAACTCGCCCACGCGGTCTTCTCCGAACGCGACCAGTTGCAGCGGTGTGTTGGCCAACTCCTTGAGCGATGTCACCTGCCTGCCATCGTGGCGCAGGCCCCAGATCTTGCCCGACTGGAAATCGCCATAGACGTAGGCTCCCCGCAGTTCGGGCAAGCGGCTACCGTGATAGACAAAGCCACCGGTGATGGACGAGGCTTCCGAATGCGGGTGACTGACCGTCGGCGGCAGGATGGGTGACGGTCCGCGCGGCTGTTCGGGAAGCACCGACTGCGGACCCTCGGTCACCGACCAGCCGTAGTTCCCGCCCCGTTCGACGCGGTAGATCATCTCCCACAATTGCCAGCCGACATCACCGACCCACAGGTCACCGCGGACACGGTCGAAGCTCATGCGCCACGGATTGCGGAAGCCATGCGCCCAGATTTCCGGACGCGCCCCGGCGATGTTGATGAACGGGTTGTCGGGCGGCACGCGATACGGACGGTCTCCCTCCTTGTGATCGACATCGATGCGCAGGACGGCCGAAAGCAGACGGGTGACATCCTGCCCCGCGCGCAGCGGGTCCGGGGGATCGGGGCCGCCGCCGTCACCCGATGAGATATACAGATAGCCGTCCGGCCCGAACTTCAAACAGCCGCCGTTGTGTCCGCCGGACCACCAGCGAATGAGAATCTGCTCGCTGGCGGGATCGAGTTTGCCGGGCTCGTCGCCGGTCATTGTGAAGCGAGAGACAATCGTTCCGTCCGGCTTGTCGTTTTGTGTGACGTAGCAGACGTAGACGAACCGGTTGCGTGCGAAGTCCGGATGAAACGTGAACCCGTAGAGGGCCGACACTTCCTTGTGGACCTGCTTCAGATCGACCACCAAGTCCGGCGTCTCGGTGCCCGGATCGTTGGGAAACGAAAAGATCTTGCCCCCCTGTTCGGCGACAAACAACCGGTCGCTGCCCGGTGCCGAGGTGATGTCGAGCGGGTGCTCGAACTTCAGCCGGGGAAACGCCGGTTCGACGCGATAGGGAGGCGCGGGGTCGGGCGAACCGCTCACGCGCGAATTGGCCCAGGCGTCGCGCTTGGCCGGCGGCGGCGCGGGCTCCGCCGCAGACAACGCGACAGGGTGGATCAGGCCGGCACATGCCATTGCCAGCAGGAGGCACCATCGAATTCCAAATCGGGGACAGGCCGCGCGCATCACCGCGAAAGCCAACGAATGACGTCGAAGCGGACTCTTCCCAGTCTGCGATTGGCACATGGCAATTGGCACTTTCAGTAGTTCCACGTTGGGGCTGAACTGAGCTGTCTTTACTCCGAAGGAGTTGCGTCTCATAGCCCAGGGTTGCCGCGCTTCGCGGCTACCCTGGGAGAGAGAACATCGGGATCATCCGACTACTTGGGGGGGAAGGGTTGCAAAAGGCGGACATGCCGGTCACCAATGGAGTTGTGTTAGCAGCACGACAGTCCCATTGGCGAGGGTCAGCATGTCCGCAGTCGCAGTGTATCACGAGCTGGGTTTGGAGGGTTACGAGGTCGCGGACACGTGGAAGGGTGCCGGGGGCGCGTTGTTCGTGCTGGTGTCGGTGCCGCGAGACTGTCTGCGGTGCCGGAGTTGCGGATGTCGCAGGGTCCATCTGCATGAATGGCGTCAACGGTTCTGGAAAGCCGCTCCGTTGGG
>JANMLE010001761.1:0-3526 GCA_031372385.1 Planctomycetota bacterium
AAGATCGGCCCGTCGTTCTTCATCGATCACGGCACGGGCGTGGTGATCGGTGCGACGACCGAGATCGCCGCCGGAGTGAAGCTCTACCAGGGAGTGACCCTCGGCGCATTGAGCTTCACCAAGGACAGCGAAGGGAACCTGATCCGCGATTCCAAGCGGCATCCGACGATCGAAGAGAACGTCGTGATCTACGCCAACGCCACGATCCTCGGCGGCACCACCACGATCGGCCGCAACTCGGTGATCGGCGCCAGCGCCTCGGTCTACGAAAGCGTCCCGGCCAACACGGTGGTGACACTGGAAAAGCCGACGCTCAAGATGCGGCAGGCGTCGTGATCGCGGACGCGGCATCCGGATTGATCGGTCTCATTCTTTCGGACGGGTGAATTCCACCAGCCGGTCGCACAACTGCGCGGCCCGACCCTGATCGATCGCGATGGCGGCCAGCGCCACGGCTTCTTGAATCGTGGGTGCGCGATTCGCCGCGAGGAGCGCGGCACCCGCGTTCGCCACCACGATGTCACGGGCGGCACCGTGTTCGCCCGCCAGCACTCGACGGATCATCACCGCACTTTCGGCGGACGTTGTGACTTTCAAGTCCTCGACACGGCACGTTGGTAGACCGAGAGTCACCGTTGTCCAAGTGTGGCGTTGCACGCCCGACGTCGAGACTTCGAAGACGGTCGTCTCACCCCACAGGCTGACTTCGTCGTTGCCGCAGACGACCAGCGCGCGGGTGGCACCGAGTTGATGCAGGGCGTTCGCCAGCATCTCGGCTGCCGTGATGCGGCTGGTCGAACGCGGCGTCCGCTTCGTGCAACTGTTCTACGAAGCCTGGAACCAGCACGGCAACCTGGTCAACGACCTGAAGAAGAACTGCGGCGACACCGACAAGCCGACCGCCGCGCTGCTGCGCGACCTGAAACAGCGCGGCCTGCTGGAAGACACGCTGGTCATCTGGGGTGGCGAATTCGGCCGCACGCCGATGCTCCAGGGAGGCAACGACGGCCGCGACCATCACCCGAACGCCTTCACGATGTGGCTGGCCGGCGGCGGCATCAAGCCGGGAATCACGCTCGGCGAATCCGACGAATTCGGCTTCAACGCCACCGTCGACCGAGTCCACGTCCACGACCTGCACGCCACGATCCTGCACCTGCTCGGCTTCGACCACACGAAGCTGACCTTCCGCTTCCAAGGCCGGGATTTCCGTCTGACCGATGTCCAGGGCAACGTTGTGACGAAGTTGCTCTCAGAAGTCTGACGCAGACGGTTGACCCGGGCGACGATCGGGTCGCAGGGGCTGGAGCATTTCGCGAAACCCCCGGAATTCTTGCGTAGCGACTCCAGCCCAAGCCACCTCGCCGGCCGTTAGATGGCGTGTAAGAAATGTCGTCGGTAATCTATCCACCACATGATCGGTAACGTGAGGTTCGGCGAATGGCCGCGCGAACGTCACTCGCAAGGTCTACTGACCGGCAACGGTCCGGCCCGAAGCGGATTCAACTGGGCAATCACGGCATTGGACACTGCTAAATGCAAACAACGTGCTGGACGTGCGGTGCTCAGTCTGTCGCATTTACGCACCGATGCATTCACTGCGAACAACTGCTGGCGACTCAGCAACTCGACGAGCATGTCACGCTGATCGGCGGGAACGTCGAGAGCCAGCTCAAAGTGCTCGCCCGCGAGGCAAAGTCCGCTCATCAGGATCTGCGAGACGCTTCCGACGGCCTCGACCACCTGAAGCAATCCGCTGCTGTTGGCAATCTGATTGAGTTTGCACAGCTACAAGTGCTCCGAGATCTTTCGGAAAAGCTTCCCAAAGCAATTGCTCGCGTCGAATCCGCCGTGCGTTGGGCCTGCGAACAGCTCATTTGGCACATCGAGCAGCAAACGGAGGTCATTCGGAGTATCGACGAGACGCTCAAAACCCCCGTACAAACAAGAGCCAATGAATGGCGGGTGATGGCAGATATACTCCGAGAGCGAGGAGCACTGAACGAATCCGTCGAATTCTACGAAAAGTCGGTTGCCGAAAGCCCCCTCGATTTTCGGACATACGTCGGATTCGCCGAAGCCCTGATTCAGCTTGGACAGGCCGACCGAGCTTTGTCTGTTCTGACTTTGTCGCTGCCGCATGCCCCACGGAACATGGAAGGAGAACTGTCCGACTGGCGCAGTCACTCGTTGCGAACCATCGCACACATCCATCACTGCCAAGGCTCCCATGAGAAAGAGTTGAAGTGCTTGCAGCAAGCCGTCACGTTCTCCCCCCGCTATCAATCAGCACGCTATGAAATGGTGGTGGCAGCAGCAGAATGCCAACAACTTCCGGGGGCAATCGAAATCCTTGAAGAGCTCGTCCACCAGAGCGACCTCTACTTCGAGATGACTCGATGTCAGCCGGAGTTCCGCTCGTATCGAGATGACCTCACACCGGTCTTGCGAAGAGCACGTGATGCAAGAATGACGGTCCAGATTGTGACCCCAATCATGCGGTTTCGGCAATCCCTGAGCCTTGCTGAACAGCAGATGGCGCCACTACAGGCATGGACCAAGAACAAGAAATGGTCGCTGTTGAAGCCGCTGCGGGATGAAATCGCGTCTGACATCAACTCTTACTCTGTAAAGCTAGGGGAGTACCGAGCCTTGTTGGAGCGTCTGGGAGAGGCGAAGACTCCATGGGAGTTGGCGGATATTGCAGTTCGATCAAGTGAACTGAAAGAATCGCAAGACGCATTCGACGCAGTGTTCCCGAAAGTGATTACGGAAATCAGGATAAGAGTTTTTAAGCATGATTATGATCAAAGAGGCATGATCGGGTGTTTGCTTTTGATAATAGTTGTTGGTGCTGGAATCGCTCTGGTCGCGTTTATGTCCACTCAGCCTCAGTGATGGTCGGGAAGTTTGCTTGGACCGCCGACAAGAACCAGTGACGTGGAGCGACGAACGGTCCGCGTTCCTCATCGTCTCTGCCGCGGGCCGCAGCACTCGCAAGGAGTTCCTCTCCAGTACCGTCGCAGATACCATCACGCCATGACCTCGACCATCTATCTCGATCACAACGCGACCACGCCGCCGCTGCCGGAGGTGGTGGATGAAGTGGCGCGGGTGATGCGGGAGTGTTATGGCAATCCCGGCAGCCGACATCGCGAGGGTCGCAAGGCGCGGCGGGGTGGCCGGGTCTGGAGGCTTTGCCGAAGACCCGGAATCGATTGACGTGACCCCTGATCATCACATTACCGCAGGCCGCGCGGGGACTAACGAAGTCATGTCGATCCGGTCAATTGGTGCGATTGATTCGCCGGGTCTTGTGTCCGTGCCACCAGTTCTGCCCGGTGGTGGTACAACACGGCCAGCAGATGCTCGTCGTCGATGTCCCAGAGGGACCGCTCGGTTTGGTCTTCCCCGAGGAACCCGAGGTGTGCCATCAACTGACCCAACCGCACGTCTGGCGAGAGTTCGCACAGCTCGGCCAGAACGTCCAGGGCCTCGCGCCGGGTTGCTGAGATCATGATATGAC
>JANMLE010001771.1:0-1163 GCA_031372385.1 Planctomycetota bacterium
AAGCCGGCAAGCATGTCTATTGCGAAAAGCCGCTGGCCCATTCCAACGCCGAATGCCGCGCCTTGGAAAAGCTGGCGAAGAGTCATCCCAAGTTGGCGACCCAGACAGGAAACCAAGGCTGCTCCACCGAGGGCTTTCGACGGAGCTTTGAGGTCATTCAATCGGGCCTGCTGGGAACCATCACCGAGGTCCATGTCTGGCATCCGGCTCATGGTTGGCCGAATGGCGTCGATCGTCCCGCCACGAACGATCCGATTCCCGAGGGACTCGATTGGAACTTCTGGTTGGGGAAAGCTCCGGCACGTCCCTACAAGAACGAGATCTATCATCCGGGCAAGTGGCGCGGCTGGTACGACTTTGGTGGTGGTTCGATGGCCGACTTCTGCTGTCATGGTTTTCAACTGGCGTATCGAGCGCTGGAACTCGACGCCCCCACGCGCATCGAAGCGACGGGCGACGATCTGGGACACGAGTCGTACCCGACACGCTGCACCGTGACGTTTGACTTTGCCGCCAAGGGGAAACGCGGGCCGGTCAAACTCTACTTCTACTCGGGGGACAAACACGTTCCGCCGAACGAGATCACCCAAGGCCCGGTCGGCTCGACCGGCTGCCTGATTGTGGGCAGCGAAGGAACGCTCTCGGCCGGACTTTGGAACACCGACTGCAACATCCGTCTGAAAGGTGCGAGTGACTTCCAGGGTGCCAATCAACCCGAGGTGGCCAAGCTCGCGAAGACTCAGCCCCGGATCGACACCGAAGTGCTCAAGTGGGATCCCAAACGGGCGGCCAAGGGGGAGCGACCGCGCTGGAGTCAGGTGAACAACTCGCACATGTTCGAGTGGGTGCTGGCCTGCGCCGGAGACGCCAAGTCCTATTCGCCGTTCGAGATTGGAGCCCGCATCACCGAAGTCGGAATGCTCGGCGTGCTCGCCTTGCGCCTGCAAACACCCATCGTGTGGGACGCGGCCAAACGTCAAGCGGTCGGCCTGCCCGAAGCCGACGCGATCATCGATCCCAAACCCGCGACGGATGAGTATCTGCCACGTTGACGACAGGTCGTGCGAGCCGTGTGTCCGCAGCACATTGTCGCCGCAAAGTCGATTGAACGACGCCCGACGAAACGACCATCTGGCTGACAGGACATTTTCACGGAGATCGGA
>JANMLE010001091.1:0-6292 GCA_031372385.1 Planctomycetota bacterium
GCGCGGCGTGATCGTGAACTTCAGCTCCGGCTGGGGCCGCAGCACGTCGCCCGAGGTCGCTCCGTACTGCGCCACGAAGTACGCGATCGAGGGCCTGACGCTGGCGCTCGCCCAAGAGTTGCCGCGCGGCATGGCCGCAGTGCCGCTGAATCCCGGCATCATCAACACGGAAATGCTGCAAACCTGCTGGGCCGCAGGCGCGCATCAGTACCCGACCCCCGACCGCTGGAGCCATGCCGCGGTCCCCTTCCTGTTGTCGCTGGGCTCGAAGGACAACGGCGAATCGCTGAGCGTGCCGATGTGGGTTGGGACCGCAATGCCCGCGGCCCGCATGCCTCAACCTGGATGATTCATGACTTGAACCACGAAATACTCGAAAGACACGAAAGTCAGGAGGTTGAGTCGAATGTCATCAGAAACACTGAGTCGTTTCACTCACGCACTGGCATGCAACGCAACCTGTCTCACCGGATTCCTTTCGTGTGTTTCGTGTATTTCGTGGTGAATGATCCGGGTCAAGGCAATCGGATTCCCAGTTGCGGCACCATCAACCACAGTGTCGCCAGCGTCGCCAGCACGACGCCCACCACGTCCAGGATCAGTCCATAGCCGGCCATCTGGCTCATTCGAATCCGTCCCGTGCCAAACACAATCGCGTTCGGCGGCGTGCCGATCGGCAGCATGAAGGCACAACTGGCCGCGATCGTGGCCGGAATCATCAGCAAGCGCGGGTCGATGTTCAGTGCCACCGACGCCGCCGCGATGATCGGCAGCACCGCATTGACCGTCGCCACGTTGGAGGTGAACTCCGACAGAAAGGTCAGCAGCACGCAAACGGCTGCGACCAGTACCCACACCGGTTGACCGGCCGCGACGTGTGAAAAGACCTGACCGATCCAGACCGACAACTTGGTCGCTTCGAACGCTCCCGCAATGGCGAAGCCACCGCCGAACAACAGCAGAATGTCCCACGGAAGTTTGGACGCGGTCTCCCAATCCATCAGGAAGCGGGTCTGTCCGCGCGGGTTCCGGTCGACCGGAATCACGAACATCAGCATGGCGACGGTCATGCCCACGGTCGCATCGCTGATGAACTCGAACGCTTCCTTTTCAGGGATGTCCCAGGCCATCAGCCACGATGCGGTCAGACGATTCCAGCCCGGTATCAGGGGCTCCGCGCCGAACTTGAAGTCGGTCCGGAAGATCCACAGCACGGCTGTCAGGATGAACAGAACGAGCATGATCCATTCGCCCCGCCGCACCGCGCCGAGTTCCCGGATCCGCTTCAAGAAGAAGCCGCGATCGAGTCCCTCGAAACCGGCGGGCGTTTTCAATCCCCACACGAGCAACTGCCAGGTGATCAGCAGGAACACCAATCCGAACGGCGTCCACGTCAGCATCCATTGACCTGCGGAAATCGGGGGTTGATCGGGAAAGTGCTTCACCCAGATGTTGACGAACGCGATGTTGGTCGGGGTGCCCACCAGGGTCGCCAGTCCCCCGATCGTGGCGGCGTAGGCAATGCCCATGGTCAGCGCCATCGCGAAATGATTGAACGCGCGGTCCGGCGGAATCGGCGGCGGCACGGCGTCGTCAGGTGAGCCGGGCGGCGTCAGCCCCCGGACCACTCCGGCCTGCGGCAGACGCAGCTTTTCCAATGTGGCCAGCAGCGCCGTGGCGATCGGCAGCATCAACAGCGTCGTCGCCGTGTTGCTGATCCACATCGACAGGCCGAACGTGGCCAACAGAAACCCCAGCACAATCCGTTGGGGACTGGTGCCGACTGCGGTCACGGTCAGCAACGCGATCCGCCGGTGCAGCCCCCAGCGTTCGATGCCCAACGCGATGATGAATCCCCCCAGATACAGAAAGGAACTGTCGCTCAGATACGACTGCCCCACCGTCTTGGCCGATTGAATGCCGAGCAGTGGAAACAGCGCCAACGGCAGCAGACTGGTGACCGCGACCGGCATCGCCAGGGTGACCCACCAGACCGCCATCAGCAGGACCACCGCGGCCAGACGCTGTCCCGCCGGATTCAATCCCTCGGGACGGGGCGCGAGCAGCACGGCCAGTCCGAGTCCCAGTCCCAGCCAGCGTCCGACAACGGCGACAGTTTCTGAGACGGGCTCTTCGGCGGACGACATCGCGGGAATACTCATTGCGGTGGATGGAAGGTCGGAACCGGCGACAGATCAAACCATGTTTCACGGGAATGGCCAAGCGTCATCGCCGCGACGGATCGCGATGGTGATCGGGAACAGGTGAAATCCACCGCCGATTCACCACGGCACAGCCGATGGCCACAACCAAAGGCGCCTGCATCGCTCCGAGCGTGTGATTATTTCGCCACCGACGTTGCGTCGGTGGTTCAACGGCTTTTGCGCTACTCGGATTTCACGAGAGCTTCGAGGAGCGCAGAAGCCGTTAAACCACTGGGACAAGCCCAGTGGCGAAAACATCACAGGCTCTCCGCGTGAAGCGAGCCGATTGTGGTGTGTCTGCGTCAGAAAAACCGAATACCCGACCCCGACCCCGGCCTCCCCGACCGCCGCAAGAGAAGCAAAATGCCAAAGCGGTGTTGGGGCACCCTCGGGGTCACACCGCACTTCAGAATTGATCGCGCATTCACTGGAAGGCGGCGACGAGGGCGTTGGACACCCGTTGGAAGGGGGCTCCGTGGGGGTCGAGCGGTTGGGTCGACAGGATCATCGCGAACGATTCCCGCTCGGGATCGATCCATAACAGCGTGCCGGTCGCGCCCCAGTGGCCGTAGGTCGTCGGACTGACCAGGTCGCCGAACGAGTTCGCGTGGCTGGACCACTGCTGACGCCAGCCGAAACCCCACGGGCGAAATTGGCGCTCTTCATCCGGGACTTCCTTCATCACCGCCAATTGATTGCCCGTGGACCCGGTGACGGTCGCCGCGGAGAGAATCTGGCGGTCTTTCGCGCGGCCGTGGTTCAGCATCAACTGGGCGAACTGACCGAGATCCCACGGCGTGGTCAACAGGCCACCCCACGGAGCGCCGAGTTGCCGCCAGTAGCGGCTGTTCCAATTCCAGTCGGTCGCGGCCGCCTGGTCCGGCGGGACGCGGATCTCGGCGATCCGGTCGATCGTCGGTTGTGTTCCATCGAACCAGTCATCGGGCGCACCGAGGCGCGTGTCGAACATTCCCAGTGGTTGAAAGAACTCGCGCCGCAGGAACTCGGCGCACGACATGCCCGAGATCCGTTCCATGATCGCGGCCAGCACGGCAAGCCCCATGCTTTGGTACTGGACCGAGCGGCCCGGTGGAAAATCGGGAGTAATCGCGCAGGTTTCGGTGACGAACCTGGCCAGCGGTGCATTGGCCTGCCGCAGGTCGACGTTGTTGGGGAGCATGTCCGGCAATCCGGACGTGTGCGTCAACAGGTGGCGGATCGTGGTCGCATGCTTTCCCTTCCTGCCGAACTCGGGCAGGAAGTCGGTGACACGATCGTTCAGCGTCAGCAGTCCCCGTTCGACCAGCAACATCGCCCCCATCGCCACGATCGGTTTGGTGATGGACGCGATCAGGAAAATGGCGTCGTCCCGCAGGCGCGGCGAATTCGCGTCGACGCGTTGCCGGCCAAACAACCGCGGACCGGGCGTCATCCCGCGCCGTCCGACCATCACCGCGGCGGCGGGAACGCGATCGTCGCGCTCGGCCCACTGCCGGACCAAGTCGAGCGCGGTGTTCCAGCGTTCCGGGTCGAGGCCGCAGTTTTCGGGAGCGGCGATTGTCAACATGGTCATGGTGGACCTCGTGGAGGGACGATCGTAGGACAGGTTTTTTACCTGTCCGGGTTTCAGACGAACAGGAGGAAACCAAAACGGACCGGTAATCCTGCATGAACATTGAGTCGGCGGGCATGTTGGTGTGTCCTGAAGAGTTCATGACAGCGGTCGCCCAATCCGTCATTCCGACCCCGTCATGACCAGTCATTCCACCTTGGTCGATCCACGAACTCCAAGACGACACCAGTGATCAGCGGCCGATCAGCGCTGACCAGGCGCGCCGTCATTCGATCGCAACCCGCCGATGGAGTGAGTCGGCCTGCTCGGCCGGCTGAACCAGCTATCGGGAATCGACTATCCAGAAGATGCCCAACTGCGGGCGCGGATCAAGAGCTATGAATTGGCGTACGGCATGCAGACCGCCGTCCCGGAAACGCTGGACCTCACGAACGAACACGAATCGACCGCGAGTCTGTACGGGCTCGATCACGACGCGA
The DNA here is from genome assembly GCA_031372385.1 of Planctomycetota bacterium. Classification (GTDB taxonomy): domain Bacteria; phylum Planctomycetota; class Planctomycetia; order Planctomycetales; family Planctomycetaceae; genus Schlesneria. Next base: position 4,257 of record JANMLE010001091.1, read on the forward strand.
CGCGCCCGTTCGGCCAACTGTGTGTCTCCGCACGGCGTCTGGCCGAACGCGGAGTACGCTTCGTGCAGGTCTTCCACGGCGGTGGCGGGGGCGGAGCGTGGGACGCTCATTCGGGAATCCTCGACAACCACACGAAGCTCTCCGCACAGCTTGACAAGCCGATCGCCGGGCTGCTGCAGGATCTCAAACGCCGCGGCATGCTTGATGAGACGCTCGTTGTTTGGGGCACCGAGTTTGGTCGTTCGCCCGGTGCCCAGGGGAACGGTCGGGACCATTACCCCAACGGCTTCTGCGCCTGGCTGGCGGGTGGCGGCATCAAGGGAGGCGTCGTCCACGGTGCAACCGATGAACTTGGCTTTCATGCCGTCGAGCATCCGCACTATGTCACCGACATCCACGCCACCGTGCTGCACCAACTCGGCCTCGACCCCCGCCAACTCGACATCCCCGGCCGCAAACGCATCGACATGGACCGCGGCCAGCCGATCACCGAGATCATCGCCTGAACGAACATGTCGCGGGACCGATCGTCTCGATACTCTGTCGGCCATTCCACGGGAGATCGCGATGCGATCATGGTTCCGGCGGTTGGTTGTGGGCCACTCGATGTGGTGCGATGTACCTCATCACCGGCGGACGCAAGACATCACCGGCGGACGCAAGACGCAGTCCGCGCTGTACAGGATCAGTCCGTTACAGCGTGAAGAGTCATCACGGCCCGCCACGGATCGGGGCGTGTCGGAGACGGAGTTCGCGTCAGTAATCAGCGCGCACGCAGAACGGAGCCGGCGACTCGTTCAAACGCTGAACGACCCCGCAGCCGCTCCATCACTCCTGGTCAAACACTTGGACGATGCCGACACTGAGTCCCCGATGCCGAAGGGGCTACTGGGATACCTTGACGGCCGCGGAGATCGCCGACCTGCTCGCCTAATTGACACGACCTCTGCGACCGAAGGACTGAACGAACAGCGGGTGAAATCATGGCCGAGAGTTCCGGACCTATCCGTGGCCGGATCATCAGCTTCTGGATGGGGATTTCCTTGCCGTTCCCCGAGCCGGGATTGCGGCTGATCGTCAACAGGACATTGCAAACTTTCTCCCCGACCCCCAAGTTCAAGGCCGAACCCACATTTCTGACGCACACCCGTGATGCCTCATCGCGCGGTCGCTCGGTTGCCCGCTTGTGTCCGCGGTTGTTACTTTGTGCCCGCTTGAGTTGAGGTCGATCCCATTCTCTGGAGGAAGCAGCATGTGTTTGACAAGGAGTCGGTTGGTTGCCACGGCGTGCCTGTTGGCCATCGCGGTGTCGAGTTGGGCTCAGGAAAAGCCCAATCCCAAGAAGGCGTTCTTGGATGAGAAGGAGGCCGGCGCGGACTTTCAAATTCAGGGTGAGTACGTCGGCAAGCTGGGCGACCAGTCGGTCGGTGTCCAGGTGATCGCCAAGGGGAACGGCAAGTTTGATGCTGTTGTGTTTCCCGGCGGGTTGCCCGGTGCCGGATGGGACGCGGAAAAGAAGGTCAAGCACAAGATCAACGGCGAGACCAAGGACGGTGCGACATCGCTGGCGGGCGGCGACTTCCAAGCCACCATCGCGACAGGCGCTCTGACGTTGAAGCAGGGGCCGACGTCGGGAGAGTTGAAGCAGGTCAATCGAAAATCACCGACGCTCGACGCCCGTCCTCCCGAAGGAGCGGTTGTGCTGTTCGACGGTTCCATCGTCGACCAGTGGAATCCCGGCAAACTGGAAGAGGGGAAGCTGATGGGCGTCGGCACCCGGACCAAGCAGAAGTTCGAGAACTACACGCTGCACCTTGAGTTCCGCACGCCGTTCATGCCCTACGCCGGTGGACAGGGCCGCGGCAACAGCGGGATGTACCTGGGCGACCAATACGAATGCCAGATCCTCGACTCGTTCGGCCTCGAAGGCGCCGACAACGAATGCGGCGGGATCTACAGCAATACCAAGCCCAAGGTGAACATGTGTCTGCCGCCATTGAGCTGGCAGACGTACGACGTCGATTTCACCTGCGCCA
>JANMLE010001786.1:0-6751 GCA_031372385.1 Planctomycetota bacterium
ACGTGAACCGCATGATCACCCCAAGATCAAAACCATCGACTACAAACCACAAAACAAGCACCGAACAAAGTGACTACCGTTGACTGACACTTTGTCACCACGCAACGCCGCGGGTGACTACCTTTGACTGACACTTGGCGCCTGATCGCTCAAATCCTCGATCTCTTTGGCGATCGTCTTGGGGGCGACTTGTTCGGTCCGCTGCAACACTTCGTCCTGCTGTTCGTGCAGCAGTTTCGTCGTAATCGCGGCGCTCTGCAGATCGCGCCAGTCGTACAGCTTGCGGAGCATTCGTTCGAGGATCAGTACCGCCATCTTCTGATGATTGTGCGATTGTTCGATCGCGGTCGCTCGCAGTTTGGTCAACCGTTCGGGAGCGGCGTCTGCCGTCGACTGTAGCCGTGCATCTTGCAGACTCGTGGCGATCGGCGCGTGTTCTTGGTCTTGCAGCCGCACGAGCAACTCGGCCACGACCGACAGCCGGCCCGCCATGAAGTCCTGTCCCATGTGGTTGCGTTCGAACTTGTCGGTCAGCGTTTGCAAATGAACGCGAATTTGCCGGACGGCCTGAAACGCGCGCTGCTGGGCTTCCTGCAGTTCGGTCCAGACCGGATCGGCATCGTCCGGGTCGGACGGTTTCGTAGCGCGGCGCGGCTCATTGCGCCAGCGCTGGCCGGTCTCCCATGCCTGCAGTTAATTCTTCCACGCGATCCGCGCCTCCTCTTCCAAGAGCTTGGCCTGCTCGATCGCTTCGAGATGAAACTCGCTGGGACGCACCAGCTTGATCTGCCGCCGCAACGAGTCGCGCTGCCCGCGCCCGGTGGGATTGTTGTCACGCGCCCGGGCGAAGAACCGCAGCGTCCCCGACTCGGCCAGTTCGAGCTTTCGCAATTCCCACGTGAACCGGGCGGTGCTCTCGGAACCGGTTTGCGGAATCGGTCCGGTGATGAGATCCGACAACGCCTTCGGTTCGCCATCGCCCCATTGATAGAAGTCCGCCACCTGCCGCAGCCCCAACTGGTCACGCGCCTTCAGCGAGACCTCGATCGACGCTTGATTCGTTTCGACCAAGTCCGTCGCCGGTGAGAGCAACTCGACTTCGGGCGGATCGTCGGACGTCACTCGGATTTCGTAGATCTCCGGCTTGGCCTCGCGATAGCCGTGCGGCTCAAACAGTTCCACGGAGTACTGGCCACCGCTTGTGAGCATCAGTTCGTGAGTGAACAGTGTGTCGGACTGCTTGGCCAATTCAACGATTGTCGTCTTCCGCTCCGCGAAAGAACGCTCTTTCGCGGAGCGAAAGGCGACAATCTCGCTGGCCGAAGACTCACCGGCGCTCGTAACGACCATGACCGCTTTGGTGAGCGGCATGGAACTCTCCATCTCCAACCGGACTTTCGTCCCTTCCAGGCCCGCGAGTTGTCCACCCGACAGCGTGCGGTCGGGAAGCCGCGCGTAGACCGGGTATTCGTAGTGCGCGGTGATGCTCTTCAAAAACGGTCGCCGGACGATGTCGATCTGCTGCTCGTCGGTCTGGTAATCGCAGCCGGAGAGAGAGAACTGCACCGGCTCGCGCACCTCGGGAAACGTGTATTGCACCGTGCCATCCTGGCGAATGGGCAGCTTCTCACGCACCCAGGTTGAGTTGGACTCGGTGCGATAAGCCAGTGTGATGCGAACCGGGATCTCGCCGGTGACGGTGGCTCGAATCGGGAACGACTCCAACTGCGGAACGGTCCAGCCGTTCTCAGGTTGGGCGACGTCGATCGTCGTGCGATGTGGCCATCGGACCGTCGAAAAGGGAACGAAGAGCCGCAGCGCACCGATGCGAACATGCTGGGGGATTGCGAACGCCGCCGCGACCAGCAACAGAACCAGCGTTGCAATACTCGCCGTTAACCAGCGACGCAACGCCATCGTGTCGAACACACGCTCCCAGGCGGGCGATCGAATGTCGGCCGACAAACGCTGCGTGGCCGAGTCGGCCATCTGCCGGCCCGAGGCGGAGTTCAACTCTTCGATCTGCCCGCGCGCGGTGACCAACTCGAACCACACGAGCCACTGGTCTGACGTCTCAGGCGACCGCAGTCCGAGTTGATGCAGCACGGCGCGATCGGACAGCTTCGCGTTGCGAACCGATCGCGCGATCCTGACTCCCTGCGAACCGACCGCCAACAAGAATCCAAGCAACGTCGTCAGTCGGACCCAGCCATTCCAGTGCATCCACCAATCGACGAGCGAGATCGCCGCGAACAGCGCGACCGCCAGGCAAATCAGGCGCGCTCTCCCCACGATCGCCAGCGGCCGAACGAGTCGTTGCCGATAATCGCGACAGTATCGCAGCAGCGGTTCGAGTTCCGTGAAGTTCGACAAGGGACAATCTCTGGTGGGTGATTTCAATTCAGGCCGAATGCCGTTGGCCGAAAGCCGTGAGCCCATTTCCTTTTTCCAGATCACCGGAAAAAAGGGATTTCGGCTTTCGGCCCACGGCTATCGGCTTTCGGCGAATTTACCGATGGGGCGACGAAACGCTCATTTCAACGAGACACGTTCCTCCGTGTGATATCCCAAGGTGACGCTCACAATCCAACGATTGCCGATGTCCGAAATGAACAACCGGCGGTCCGTGTGCGTGCCGACGTAGCAGGCGTGGAACAGTCCGACCTCGTCGCCGCCCAGCGGGACGAGACTGTCTGCACCGGCACTGTCGACGTTGCCGTATTGACCGACGCGCGTGATCAGATTGCCGGCCGAATCGAGGATCGCGACGCTGAAATGCTCGACTTCGGGGGCGATCGAACGGGCGAAGTAATCGAGGGAGAACCGCGAGAACCAACAGGCACAGCCCCCGCCGGCTCGCGACGAATTGAAGCCTGCAAAGCCGACCCCGCCGTAGAACCAATCGGCTCCGTCGATCCACGCATGGGACAACGTCGAGTTGTGCAACTCGGCAGGCCGCGCGGGCTGCCCCTCCTTCGACAACGGCACCGGCGCATGCGGCGAAGTCGCTTGCACGCGCCCGGCTTTCGGTTTGACGCGCACGATCGTTTCGGACATCTCGTTGAAATACTTCTTGCCGTCGAGCACGCGCGTGGGGGTCGTCATCATGTAGATGTTGTCGTTGCGATCGAGACCGATGCCGTCCATCTGCGGACTACCGGGCACGGCATCCTCAAACAACATCTGGCCGTGCTTGTTCCAAATATGCACGCACGCGCCGGTTGACGAGAAGACCCGGCCGGGGAACACCTTCGGCGTGTAGGGCTTGCCATAGAGTTGATCACCACCGCCGCCGACATCGAGCCGGATCGGGTGTTCGTCCTTGCGTTCGTCGCCCGTGTGGCGATAGGCGCACGACGCGATGATGTTGCCCTTGGGCGAGACATAGAAATCTCCCTGATGAAGACAAACGGGGGACTGCGCGGGCATGACCAGTCCCGACCGCGACTTGCTGTAGCGGCCGAACATCCCGGCTCCGACCTGCGGCAACTGCTCGCCGTAATCGAAGGGGACTTCGCCCCAACCCTCCATGACATAGCGGACGATCGTGTCGGTGGTCCGCAGGTAGATCATTCCCTCCGCATCGAAGCAGCCTTCGATCGCATTGAACGGCGTGTCGATCAGCTTGACCTTGGCGGTGACGGGATCGATCTCCACCAATTGCTTGAAGGCTTTGACCGTGGCACCGCTGTCGGCCTCGCCGACGTAAAGCAGACCCGTCTTCGGATTCACGATCAGTCGCTGAATCGCATTCGACGGCGGTCGCGACCGCACGACGGTCTCATCGTCGACAACCTGCTTGCCGAATTCGCGAACCACTTCGAGTTTCCCATCCGCGTTGGGTTGCAGGATCTGCAAGCCGGCGGATTCCCATGTCATCCGGCGACCGCCATCGCCGGGGTGGACGCCGCGATCAATGTTCTGCACGCAGTCACGACCGAGCCAGACGGTGAGCTTGTCCGACCACGAATCGATCTCGCCGCTGTAGAGCGCCGCGTGTTCGATGCCGGTGTAGGTGCTGTAGCGCCCCTTGAACACGGGGATCGGCAAATCGTATTGAGCCTTCGTCTGCGGATCGTCGAACGGGCCAAGATGGGTCAGCTTGGCGGCGATCGTCGTCTCTTCTTTGTCGTTCGGCTTGTTCGGCGGCGGCACGAGGTGTCGATTGCAGAACAGCCACGAGAAGACATAGATCTCGTTCGTGCGACGGTGAACGCGGACGACCGCCGGCTTCGGGGTGCGGATCGACTTCAACAGCTCGCCACCCGGCGCGAAGACTTGAATGCGATCATTCATGTAATCGGCGACGTACACGCGCCCCGCGCGATCGCAGTCGACCGATGTGGGGGCCGTGAGTTGATCGGGCCCGTTGCCGAACTTCTCAAGGTTCGTGCTGCCTTTGAACAACTCCAACTCACCATCGCCATCGAGCGGCACGCGCATCACGCAATGGGTCAGATCGAAGTTGAGCGGAAACCGCCAGCCATAGCCGGTCAGATAGAGCCACTTGCCATCGGGACTGATCGCGGCCGAGGTGGGTGGAATCTCCACGTCCTGAATCTTGTACTGCCAGCGGACCTTTTCCAACGGGATTGTCGTCTTCGGTCCCAGCAACGGCCGGCCTCCGGTCGTGCCATCGGTCGTGCCATCGGTCGCCAGCCGGTTCAACCGCAAGTTGGCCAGCGCGATGCGTCCCTCGTGCGTCGCCAAGGCCGTGGCCGCGGAACCGGTCATCCCCAGCCTGTCATCGCGGCTGGAGTTGTCGCCGGAAGAGAGCAACGTTTGCAGATAGAGACTGTTCTTCACCGGCAGTTCGGCTCCGTCCTGTGGAAACGGCTGCCAGTTGAGCCCCTGCGCTTCGCGCAGCTTGTTCGCCGGGAAGGGATAGATCGTGCGGACGTACTGGCCCGCGTGATCGTACAACTTGAGGCTGTCCGTGCCGCGGCCTTCGAAGACATACATCCCTCGGGCGCGGCGTGCATCAGCGGCACCGCTTCGGTGAACTTCTTGTACGGCGACGAGTACAGCGTCCGTTCGTAGGCCGGCTTCAACCCCAGCGAGACGCGGACCGTGTACTGCTCGATCCGGTCCAGATACCGCCCTTGATCGTCCTTGCCATCCCACACCAGCGTTTGAGCCTTCGAGTTCTTTTGAAGCGGCGCGGGAGCATTCGCCCCCAACACGCCGCTCGCCAGATGCCGCACGATCCGCCCCTGGGGATCTTCGATCGCCACGGTCGCGTCACACAGCGATTTCGCCGTGTAGCGGATGCTGACGTTGTCGCCACTCCGCGCGACCCGCGGCTTCTCGGCGAACTCGAAGACCGTTTCCCGTTTGACCCGGAACTCATCGACATCCGCCGCGGCTGCGAACCGGACGCAGACGACCAGAAGCATTGCGAGAGTCGGGAGAAAACTGCGTGTCAACATGGCTCGCCTTTCAGTTTGCGACCGGAACACGTCTGTGTGTGATTATTTCGCCACCGACCTTGCGTCGGTGGTTCAACGGCTACTGCGCCACTCGGATTGTCCGAGAGTTTCGAGTAGCGCAGAAGCCGCTAAACCCCCGGGACAAGCCCAGGGGCGAAAAAGTCACAACCTCGTCGGGTGGTGTGATGGGTGTCATCGTTCGTACAACGGCAAGTAAACTTTCGGAGCCTGGAGGACGATCGCGGCCATCGCGGTGGTGTAGACCCGGTTGTCATGTTCGTCGAGAAAGTCACCGTCCTTCTGCTGCATTGTGACGAGCAGTTCATTCGTCTTCTTGAACCACGGCACGAAGTACTCATCGCCGCAGGGGTACATCGCCACACTCGCGTAAAACATGCCGAACAGACAGTACCGCCGGCCGCGCAGATCGTCGATCGTGTAGCGTCGGTAGTCATAGGCGATCTTGTCGCTCGCGGGAGCCACCAGCGGATGATCGAGCCGTCCGTGATTCGACAGCGCGATCATGCCGGTCCCGCCGAGACTCGGCTCGGCATGCAGGCCGCCGGTGAGGTAGCGGAACGTCCCATCCGGGTTCGCACAGTCCTCGATGTACTTCACTCCCTTGTCGATCGCGTCGCGCGGGATGGTGAAGCCCGCCTTCTTGGCGGAACGCAGAACCCACAACACGTTCGCGGTCACCGACAGATCGCTCAAGCCATCGCGGCTCATTTGATAGCGCCAGCCGCCGTCGAGTTTTTGACTGCGAAGCAACACATGCAACGCGCGGGAGATCACGTCGCGCGTTTGCGGACGCCAGGGCATGTCGCCGGATGCCATCAGCAATGCGAGCGTCGAAAAGGCGTGCTCGTAACCGGGACCGTATGGGTTGCTCCCTTTGCCGGAGATGACGCCGATGCTTTGCACGTTGTTCAGGATGAATTCGAGGCCGCGGTCCAATTGCCGACCATACTTGCCGACGCGCGGCTGGCTCCCTTCCGCCATGAACGCCAGACACGCCAACGCGGTGACTCCCGTGTTCGACGGAAACTGCGTGTCGGACCAACCGCCGTCGGGATCTTGCACACGGGCCAGGGTAGCTGTCTATTTTCCCGCAGCGTGTTGAGTCGAGTCATGAGGTGTTGGGGATGGGGGGCGGTGCATTGGGTTGTTGGAGTTGGGCGAGTTCTGGTTGGAATCGGGAGCGGCCGGATTCCCACCAGCGGGTGACTTCGGACAGCAGGTTGTCCAGGGTGAACCGTGGGAAGCGGGTGGCCAGCGAGGACAGCACCGTGAGGATCACGCCGCGTCGTGTGGCTCCGGCG
>JANMLE010001806.1:0-1001 GCA_031372385.1 Planctomycetota bacterium
GCGTGAACATGATCGACACCTGCCGCTGACCGAAGGCGTCGTACAACGCGTCGTCGATCATTTGCGGCGTGATGCCCAAGCGCGAGGCCGTGTCGCGGTCGATGACGACGCGCGCCTGCAGGCCGTCGTTCTGCTGGTCGCTCGCGACGTCGCGCAGTTCCGGCAGTTCCCTCAGCTTGTCGACGAACCGCGGCGCCCATTCGCCCAGCTCCTTCGCGTCGGGCGTTTCGAGGCTGTATTGGTACTGCGTCCGGCTGACGCGGGTCTCGACGGTCAAGTCCTGCACTGGTTGCATGAACAGCGTGATGCCGGTGACTTCGGCCAGGCGCGGTTGGAGCCGGCGGATCACGTCACTCGCCGACAAGTGTTCCCGCTCTTCCAGCGGCTTCAGATTGATCTGAATCCGTCCGCTGTTCATCGTCGTGTTGGTGCCGTCGATGCCGATGAAACTGGAGAGGCTCGCGACGGCCGGATCGGTCAGGATCGCGCGGTTCAGTTCGAGCTGCCGCTGAGTCATCGCATCGAACGAGATGCTCTGCGACGCCTCGGAGATTCCCAGGATCACACCGGTGTCCTGCACCGGAAAGAAACCCTTGGGGACGATCAGATACAGGTAGCCGGTCGCCACCAGCGTCAACACCGAGACGATCATGGTCACGGCCTGAAACCGCAGGACGACATTCAGTGTCGCACCGTACAGCCGGATCACCCCGTTGAACGCCGCTTCGGAAGACCAGTACATCCAATTGTGTTGCGCGGCCGGTTTGTGACGCAGCAACCGGGCACACATCATCGGCGTCAGCGTCAGCGAGACGACCGCCGAGATCACGATCGTGACGCTGAGCGTCACGGCGAATTCGCGAAACAACCGGCCGACGATGCCGCTCATCAACAAGATTGGAATGAAGACCGCCACCAGCGACACGCTGATCGACAGGACGGTGAAGCCGATTTCTTGGGCTCCGAGCAACGCCGCCTGCATGGGCGGAACGCCGTCCTCC
>JANMLE010001816.1:0-2590 GCA_031372385.1 Planctomycetota bacterium
TGGGACTCAAGCAGAAATCTGCCAGCCCGTGGGCCAATATTGGAACCAAGTACCCCGTCGCTTCGTGCATCAGTGGCGAAGTGGTCAACGTGCTGTCTTACGGTGCCTTCGTGAAACTGGAAGACGGCATCGAAGGTTTGGTGCATATCAGCGAAATGTCCTGGACGAAGCGGATCAGCCATCCGACCGAACTCGTCAATCCGGGCGATGAAGTCGATGTGGTCGTGCTGGGGATCAACAAGGACAAGCAGGAAATCTCGCTGGGGATGAAGCAGGCGCAGTCGAATCCCTGGGATCAGGTCGCCGCCAAGTACCCACCGGGAGCGCTCGTCAGCGGGACCGTGCGGAACCTCACCAACTACGGTGCGTTCATCGAACTCGAAGAGGGTGTCGACGGCCTGCTGCACGTCAGCGACATGTCGTGGACCCGCAAGATTTCGCACGCCAACGAACTGCTGAAGAAGGGTGATCCGATCACCTGCCAGGTGCTGTCGGTCGACCAGGAGCGCAAGCGGATTGCCCTGGGACTGAAGCAACTGACTGAAGATCCGTGGGAGACCCTGATTCCCGAGAAGTACCAGCCCGGAGCCCAGGTTGTCGGCAAGGTCACCAAGATCACCAACTTCGGAGTCTTCGTCGAACTGGAGCCCGAACTAGAAGGCCTGCTGCACGTTTCCGAGTTGTCAGACCAGAAGGTCGAAAACCCGGAAACATTCGTCAAAGTCGGTCAAGACCTCGACGTCCGCATCCTGCGCATTGACGCCAACGAACGCAAAATCGGACTCAGCCGACGCACGAACGTGGAAATCCCCGCAGGCGGGGAAGAGGCGAAGGGCGACGGGGCACCGAAGCAGCGAGGTGAGCTCAAGGGTGGAACGGAAGGGGCCGCGGGACCACTGTTCAGCCTGGGTGGCGGTGAAGAAGAAGTAGCACCAGCAGTCGAGACGCCGTGATTCGACAGGACGGGCCATCCGGTCCGTCCATGATTCCCTGTTCTGCAGGTTCGACCGGACTTGCTCATTAGTCAGTATTCTGGAAGTCAAGCAGAACGAGCGACAACAATTTGGAAAACCTTGCGGCCCTTCGGCACGTTCCGAAGGGCCGTTATTATTGCGCCGTCCACCCATGTTTCCTGATCGTTTCTCACGTTTCGCCACTCTCGGTTTGGAATTTATGGTGTCCAGTTCCGATAAATAACTTGAACAACGCTGCGGTAAGCAGCTCGACGATCGCCACAGGAGGTGGCACTGGAAACCACCACCTACCTGACTGGCAGAACCCACGATGGCCAAAGCGACCCGAGTCCGCCCGATCTCGTCCGCAGCCGTTCAGACACCCTTGGAAACGTACCTCCGCGAGATCAACGAAACCGCGTTGCTCACCGCCCGCGAGGAAAAGGAGTTGTCCAACCGGATCACCAACGGTGAAAAGGAAGCCCGCGACCGCATGGTGCGGGCCAATCTGAGGCTGGTCGTCAACATTGCCCGCGCCTACACCGGCAAGGGCCTGCCGCTGCAGGATCTCATTGAAGAGGGCAACCTCGGCCTGCTGCGTGCGGTTGAGGGCTTCGACCCGGACATGAACACTCGGTTCAGCACCTACGCCAGTTACTGGATCAAGCAGTCCATCAAGCGGGCGCTGATCAACTCAGCCAAGACCATCCGCATCCCGGCGTACATGGTCGAACTGCTGACGAAGTGGCGGCGCGCGACCGCCAAGCTGGATGATGAACTCGGCCGCCCCCCGACGCAGGAAGAGGTGGCCAAGGAACTGGGCCTGCCCAAGAAGAAGCTCAGCATCGTTCGCGCAGCCATCCAGCTCTACAACACCAACCCCCAGACCGACGACGAAGAGGGTGGCTGGACGATGGGTGAAATGGTGGCCGACGAGCGCACGAAGAGCCCCGACGAGGATCTGCTCGACACGGACAACCTGAAGCATGTCTACCGGATGCTCGACACGATGGACCCCCGCGAAGCCACGATCCTGCGGATGCGGTTCGGCCTCGACGATGCCGAACCCCGCACGCTGAAGGAAATCGGCGAATCGATGGGCCTGACCCGCGAACGCGTCCGCCAGATCGAGAACGAAGCGCTCAAGAAGCTGGCCAAGGGACTCTTGGGCGAGTGATCGTTGGAGCACCATCCCGCACCCGAGAAAAGGATTTGGGCTCTCCGCCATTCCTGCTCAAGTTGTGGGACGTGAGCGGCAAGGCGCTAGCCGCCGGTGATTTCCTACGGACCGGCGGCTAGCGCCCACAGGCACTCACTTCAGAAAGTAGCAGGCACATTCCATGTGCCGTTCCCTGCAACTTGCGGACGGCACATGGAATGTGCCTGCTACTTTGCGATCTCACGCTGTGCCACGTGCGGCTTGTGGCCTCGATCTCGATGACATCCAGTGCCGCGAACATTCCATCTGTCGGAACATCGGTTCGCGCACTCCCATCCAGTCGAACGCTTGATACACTCACACCGGCTTACCGAATTCCGATCCTGCACGGACCCTGGGGGAGCATTCCTGTCGCAGCGCGATGGGACTCCTTTTCTTCTTGCCAAGAATTGTTGCCGACACTCGACCACCAGCCCCC
>JANMLE010001821.1:0-2026 GCA_031372385.1 Planctomycetota bacterium
TTGCACTTTGCACTGATCACTTCTCACTTTGCACTATTCCTTCCAGCCCGATCCGTCACCGTAGAAGCCGGACGGCCCCCGTGTCCCCCGGTTCTGTTGGTCCATCAGAAAGCCACCGCGTGCCCCGCCCTTCGAAGAAAAAGTTTCGTGCCGACGACGAGTTCGATGATGAACCGCAGTCACTGCCGGTCCGTCCGCACGAGCAATTGCTCATCGACGCGATGCCCGAACTGACCGCGACGCGCGTGATCTGCACGACCGCTGGCCGGGCTCAGTTCGCCGAGACGTACGCGCGGGAACGTCCCGAGGCCCAGGTCGACTGCTGCTTCCTCGACCTGTTCCAGAAGACTCAAAGCGAGTTTCAGGTCAACGATCACGGCCCGGCGGCCAATCTGCGGTTGATCTGCGAACCCGACCTCCCCGCGACGGAGGCCGATCTCGTCGCATTCGTGTTCCGCAAGGGGGGCGATGCCGAGTTGACGCGCGACCTGATGCAACAGGGGCATCTGCTTCTGGTCGACGGCGGGCGGTTGATCGCCTCGACCGACAACGACGAGGACCAGTGGGTACACGAGCAGCTTCGCGAGCTGTTTCCAAAGGTGACGCGACGTCCGTTCCGCAAGCAGGGAACGCTGTATCTCGCCACCAAGACCGGTCCGCTGAAGAAGCAGAAGGACTTCGACTGCGAGTACAAGTTTCGCGACCGGGGCCGCCTGATTCGCGTCCACAGCCGGCCGGGAGTTTTCTCGCACCGCCGCATCGATCTCGGTGCCCGGACGTTGATCAACGCGATGCAGATCAAGCCGGGGATGAAGGTTCTCGACATGGGCTGCGGCGTCGGCACCGTCAGTCTGGCGGCGTCGTTCGCCGCCGAGAACGTCACCGTGATGGCCTTGGATTCCAACCCGCGGGCGATCCAATGCACGCAACTCAGCGCCGAACTGAACGCCGCCCCCGGCATCACCGCGATCTTGGACTGCGAAGGCAAGGCGGCATCGACGGGTGACTTCGACTTGGTGCTCGCCAATCCGCCCTATTTTTCCAATTACGCGATCGCCGAGTTGTTCCTCGACACCGCCTATCGCGCCCTGAAAAAGGGGGGCAAGATTCAGGTCGTGACCAAGACCGCCAGTTGGTTCCTGGAGCGGATGCCGCTGTGGTTCGTCGAGATCCAAGAATCCGAGGTCGGCGACTACCGGCTCATCACGGCGCGGATGCCGAAGCGAGAATGACCTCGAACCCGGGACGTGCGTTCGCAGCCGCCAGACAATCCATCCAGATCGCAGATTCCCCGCTGATCGGGCGCTGGTTCGCGAAGCTTCGGAGCGTTCCTTGATCGTTTCACCCGAGGCTGCTATTCTCCGCACCCCGCTGGCGAATGTGTCGCGAGGCTTTTCATAAGGAAACACCGATGACGGGAGCGCAGGGCTGATGGGCGTCAAGAAAACGGGTAAGGGTCGTCGAAAGATCGGACGAAAGAAGCGAAAGATGCGCGCCAAGATCCGGCACCGCAAGTAGTCCGCGACTGGCCGAACCCCGGTCACGCAGTGCCCCTGCAATTCGTTGAAACACTGAAGCCCGGCATTCTTCGGAATGCCGGGCTTTTCGTCTGCGCTGTGGACTTGGCCGGAGTCCTCGTTGAGGAACGTCGCCAGGTATTGCGACCAAAATCGTTCGGCGCGAGGTCATAGCTTGACACCACCCTTGCATCGGGCGAAGCTGATTCCCGCCAATCGCGGCGTTGAGCCGTCCGCCAGATTTTCCCGCCCTTGTGATTCGATCGATCGCAGTCCCTCCCAGTGCCGTTTTTTTCCTGCCCTCGGCCGTCTCGCCTCGTGACTTAGGAATGCACCATGCAGTGCCTCGCCCGATTTGTCCTTGCCGGTTGGATGCTCTGTCTTGTCGCGACCAGCGTGTTCGCCCAGGAAAATCTCGACCCGAAGATCGCCGAGCAACAAAAGGTCGCGGACGAGGCCAAGGCGCGGCAGGTCGCCGGGGAACCCGCCGTCGTCGCCGCGCGGGCCAA
>JANMLE010001837.1:0-1891 GCA_031372385.1 Planctomycetota bacterium
GTGCAATGACGCTGAGAATGACAGCCGCCACGTCGCGGGACACGAGGGCCGCCAGTTCCGGCCACGACATCCAGCCGGCGCGCATCACGGCGACAACGGCACCCAGCACCAGCGTCTTGTCGGCGATCGGATCGGCCAGTTGTCCGTAACGGGGAGTCAGTCCCAACCGTCGGGCGATCCAGCCGTCGATCAAATCGGTGAAGCCCGCGAAGATCAGGATCGCGAACTGCCAGTTCTCGGGAGACCACGGCAACACCAGTCCCAGCCCGAACCGAATCCCGGTGAGTGCGTTGGGAACCCAGCAGAAGAACGTTCGGTATGTCACCTGATGTTCATCCCCACTGCGGAAACAATTTGAAGAGCGCGATTGCCACAGCGGTCCCGGCAGCCGAGATCAGGACCGTGGTGACGAAGATCGGAGCGTATGCGCGCGTGTGCGTCTCGCCGCAGATGTTGCGGATCAGCATGACGAGGTATCCGTTCGCGGGGAGTGAATCGAGTGTCCCGGACGCGATCGCCACCACACGGTGCAGCGCCCGCGCACTGACGTGTAGTTCGTCGATAAAGATCGGCTTGATGATCGGCAGCGCGATCCCCTGTCCGCCCGAGGCCGAGCCGGCGATCGCCGCGATCACCGCCACGGCCAGCGCGGCGCTGATCAGTGGATCGCCGGGGAGATGCGTCACCCAGCCGACGACCAGTTGAAACGCGCGCAGATCCTTCACCGCCGAACCGAAGCCGACGACGGCACTCGTCGAACCGACCGCCAGCAGTCCGTTGATGAAGCCATCGCCAAAGCAGCCCCAGACGTTGCTCAATCGGGAACGCAGCACGATCACCGCGACGCCCACGCCCAGGAAGATCGCCAGCGTTCCGTCTTCGGGGAAGTTCTCCAAGACCGACCGCAGAAGAGGGAATTGCTCGCGGTCGATGAGGGTCGCTCCCTGCTCGCACAGATACGGCAGCACGTTCAACGCCAGCAGCGTCGCCACCAGCGGAGAGATCGCGGCGAGGAAACTCGGGCCGCCGCTGCCATTTGAATCCTCGGCCGCGCGGTCGCTCGCGCGCGGTTCGAACTTGTCGCCCAACGCCACCGCACGACGAATGGCCCGGTCGAGATACAACTGACCGGCAGAGAACATCAGCCCGGCCACGATCAGGCTGACCTGCCAACCGGCCCGAGCATCGGTCAGCGGCGCGCCTGTCGTCTTGTCGACCAGATACTTGATCGGGATCAGGTTTTGAATTTCAGGAGACCCGGCGGATGTCATCGTGAACGTGATCGATCCAAACGCGATCGCCGCCGGAATGAATTGCCGCGGCAGGTTGGCCGCGCGGAACAGATGGACGGCGAGCGGATAGACCGAGAAGCCGACCACGAACAGCGACACGCCGCCGTAGGTCAGCAGGGCGCACGCCAGGACGACGGCCAGGCAGGCGCGATGAGTTCCCAACCGGCGGCCGACCGTGTTGGCGACGGTGATCGCCGCTCCCGACTCGTCCATCAGCTTTCCGAACACCGCCCCCAGCGCGAAGATCAGGTAGAACCGCCGCACGTAGTCGGCAAACCCGTCCATGTACGGGCCGCTCATCCGGGCGACGGGGTCCACGCCGCTCAGGATCGAGACCAGCAGCGCACAGAGTGGGGCCACGACAAAGATGCTCTTGCCGCGAACGACCAGCGTCATCAGCAGGCCCAGGCCGCCGAACAGCACGACGAGATGGTAGGCGTCACTCAACATGGTGCGGCAAAGCTACCGCCGTGCCAGCAGTCACGCTAGCATCACCGCTCGTTTGACCGCACGGGCAGCACTCGCGTTGCCCATACTTCACGCGGTGGTCGATGAAACAGTCTTGGTGAGCCGGGTGCCGTCAGGCCCCGGATTCTTCT
>JANMLE010001848.1:0-5177 GCA_031372385.1 Planctomycetota bacterium
CAGCCCCGGCCGCAATCCGCGCGGCCCCGACGACAGCTTTGATCCCAACGAAGCGCTGGTTCCCAAGCGCATTCAACGCGGGGGCTCATTCATGTGCAGCGACGACTATTGCACCGGCTACCGGGTCTCGGCGCGCATGAAGGGGGATGTGCTGTCGGGGACGTTCCACTGCGGGTTCCGCACGGTGGTGTCGCCGGCAAGCCGCAGCAAGGCGAGCGAGTAAGGCGGGCACTCCTGCCCGTCTATCCCCCGAGAAAGTCGACGGGCAGGAGTGCCCGTCCTACGTGCTTCAGCGCAATACCGTTCAATGAGTCGCAAGGCTCGAAAGGCGAATCGATTGCGAGGATGCCTCGAATGGGTGTGGCACGCCCTGAGTCTTCGAAGGGCGTGGTTTTGGCGTGGTTCCCTCAATCCACGCCCTTCGAAGACTCAGGGCGTGCCACACAGTAACGGACCACACACAAATCGTTGGCGACTCATTGAACGGTATTGTGCTTAAGCCGGCGACTGCTACTTGATCATGTCGCCGAGCGTTTGGATCAGCGAGGCCGCGGGGCCCTCGGCGTCCTGGCCGTCCCACATGGTGGAAACGCCGGCCCACAGGATCAGGGTGTTCGCCGCGAGGAACAGAGCGCAGGCGACCAGTCCCACGGCCATCCCCGCGCCCCAGGCCGGTTCGCGCGGGCCGGTCGGCTTCTTGGATTTCGCCTCGGGCTCCAGATAGTCCTCGTCCTCGGTGGCTTCGAGCTCACCATCGCCGAACGTTTCATCGGAGGCATCGAAGACCTCTTCGTCGTCCGACAGTTCTTCGATTTCCTCGTCGACGCCGGCCTCGAGATCCTGCGAGATTTCAAGGTCTTCCACCTCGGCGACGTCATCCAGATCAAACGCGGCGCTCAGGCTTCCCGGCTGCGGTCGTCCCTTGCGGATGACAGTCGCGCTCGACTCATCCGCATCGTCGTCGTCTCCCAGCAGCAACTCGGCCGTCGCATCGCCGTCGTCGAGATTGATCTCAAAGGCCGAGTCGTCGTTGATCTCGCCCGACAGATCCAGGGTCTGCGTCTGATCGCCGAGGAGGTTCATGTCGAAATCGTCTTCGGCCATCGTTTGGGCGTTGCCATCGACGGCGATTCCCGAATCGCCGGCCTCCAGCGACAGGCCGCTGTCCGCCCCTTCCAGACTCAGCCCGCTGTCGAATGTTCCCAGCGAGATGCCGCTGTCTCCGGCGGAGAGTGTGATGCCACTGTCGTCGTCGTCCGTGGCTGCGCTGGGGTTGCCTTCGAGTGTGATGCCACTGTCTTCGTCGATCGCAATCCCGCTGTCGTCGGCAACGTCATCGACCGACCCGGCCAACACGGAACTTCCGCCCGTCATGCCGAGGTGCGAAGCGTCGTCGAGCAGAATGCCGCTCTCGTCCGGCCGCCCCAACTTGACGGCGCTGTCGCCTCCCAAATGGACGCCGCTTTCGCCTCCCATTTGGAGTGAACTTCCCCCGACGTCGGAATCCCCGCCCAGGCTGATGCCACTTGCGCCCCCGGCGATTCCCACCACGCTGGAATCTCCGGTTGCGGACGCTTCCGAGATCTCATCCCATGCCGAATCATCAGTCTCCGCGGGCACAACATCGTCGACGGCCCCCGGTGCCGTCTGCGGCAGTCGCAGCGACGAGCCCGATGACGAGACGGTCGCGCCGGCGTCGAGGTTGAAGTCCAGCAGGATGCCGGAATCTTCCGCCCGCGGTGCTTCGAAATCGTATTCGGAGGCGAGGCGCACATCGCTGTCGCTGTCGGCGGCAATCGACGGAGCGTCATCCGACTGCGCGGATTCGACGTCGGTTCCCGGATAGATCGCCACATCGCTGGACGACTGTTCGCGAGGCGATGTCATCTCCGCGGCATCGGACGGGTCGAACCAATCGTCCCCGGTCTCATGGGCGGCGGCGGGTTGTTGTGGTGGTGGCGGGGACTCCATTGTCGCGTGTTCGGCGAGTGCCTCCTCGTCCAATTCGATGTACGACACCTCGTCAGCCGGTTGACCCGGATGCTGGAATGTCGGCATCTGATTGCTGTCGGACAAATGGGATGGCGGATGAATCGTTCCCGCATTCACGAGCGCCTGAAGTTCATCGCGCCGGTACTTCCAGGTTCCGCGGTCGGCCAAGGCGCGCACTTCGCCCGCATCGACAAACTGCTTCAGCGCCGCCGCATCCAGCCCGAATTCAGCGACGACTTCGTCGGCATTGAGAAACTTTTTGCTTTCCATGTCGGTCACTCTTCGTTCGTAGGCGCGGGTTGCAACGGATCGGCGGAGGAAGCGGAACAGGACGGAATAAACGATATTCCACGCAATCTACGGGACGGTCGCAGGCTCTATCTTCGGCAGATCGATTTCCAGACTGGCGTCGGTTGGTTCCACAAAGCCGGCCTCGTGGAAAGAACCGGCACCCCCGGCGGGATCTTCGGGGTTTGATGATTGTAGCCTAAGACCGGCCGCCACCGCTTGCCAACTGTTTTCTTGGTGACGTGAACCGGAATCTGTTTTCGAACAAGCGCAGTCGGAGTGGAGTGACGTTGTCGGCATCGCTATACCTCTCGCGGCGGAAATTGACGTAGCTGAATTCGCAAGAATTCAGCCTGTCCACTGAATTCTTGCGAATTCAGCGACGTCGCGCATCGGTCATTTCTGGCCGCTTGGAGTACATCGTAGTCCCGTCGCGCCGCCGACGGGACCGTCGCGCCGACAGCAGGCACATGCGCAGGGTCGGCGAACTCCCGCTCGAAGACGTTGTCTACAGCACGTCCCGCCGGCGGAGCGGCGGGACTACAGTAGACCTGCCGGTCGCACCAAGAGCGCCCATCCTCCAGAACGCGCGGGGCTTTCGCTACAATCGGCCGCGAACCCGCCACCGCACAACTTTCCCGGGGTCTGTCGACTCGCATGTCTTACCGCACGATCAAACGCCTGCTGGGCGAAACGAGTCTGGAGCGCAAGTGCCGGTTGCTGTTTGGCGGCGGCCTGTTGCTGTTGATTTCCGGCAGCTTTTATTTCTACGCGCGGCAGACGCAGCAACTGGTCATCGTGCAGAACACGGACCTCGCGCGGTCGCTGGTGGCCAGCGTGATTCTCGAAAAGCACGCCTCGCGCTTTGAACTCGACAACCATCTGGAACCGAACATCGAGCGGATGTCGAAGGACTTGAAGCCCGAGGATTTCAAGGAGATCAAATGGGCGCTGCTCGCCGCAGACCTGAAGTCGGGCGACGCCTCGTCGTGGCCGCGCGAGGATTACGACTACGAGGCCGTGCGCCAGATCTCCACCGCCGCGCCGGAGTACATCCCCGTCGACAAGAAGCGGCAGGAGTACCGGTTCTACAAGGAAGTTCTCGCGACCGAATCGTGCCTGAAGTGTCACCGGCAGCACAACGACAATCCCGACTTGAAGGAGGGGGACCGGTTGGGGATCGCCAAGATTTCGTACCCGCTCGAAAAGACGTACCGGTCGCTGGCGTGGAACAACGCGATCCTGCTGTCGACCGCGATCGTCACCGCCTTCCTGGCGATGCTGGCGGCCTACGCGATCGTCCGGTACGTGATCGTCAAGCCGGTGCTGCACCTGAAGGAAGTCAGCGACGCGATCACCCGCGGCGATCTCGAACAGCGCGCCGACATTCGCACCGGCGACGAATTCGAGGAATTGAGCCAAGCCTTCAACCGCATGCTCCGGCATCTGACGACCGTTCAGGAGGATCTGCAGAAGCTCAACCGCGGCTTCGAGTCCAAGGTCGACGAGCTGGCGCAGGTCAACTTGCGGCTGTACGAGATGAACAATCTCAAGAACGAATTCCTGGCGACGATGAGCCACGAGTTGCGGACGCCGCTCAATTCGATCCTCGGCTTCAGCGACGTGCTGCTGACGAATCCGCTGAACCTGAACGACAAGCAGCGCCGGTATGTGGGGCACATCCAATCGTCCGGCCGGACGCTGCTGAACCTGATCAACGACGTCCTGGATCTGGCGAAGATCGAAAGCGGCAAGATGGAGGTGCATCCGACCGTGTTCTCCGTCGCGGATCTGGTCGAACGGAGCGTGGGGGCGATGCTGCCGCTGGCCGAGAAGAAGAACATCGATCTCGGCTGGGACGTCGATCCCGAACTGCCGGTCCTCGAACAGGATCTCGGCAAGCTGCAGCAGATCCTCAGCAACCTGCTCTCCAACGCGATCAAGTTCACGCCCGAAGGGGGGCGCGTGCGCGTGCGGGCGGAGATTCGGGACGACGAACACTTCGCGCTGACCGTCTCCGACACCGGCATCGGCATCCCTCTGGAAGACCAGGAGCGGATCTTCGAGAAGTTCCGGCAGGGAGCCGCCGTTTCCGGACAACGGGAAACGCTGACCCGCGAATACGAGGGGACCGGCCTGGGCCTTTCCATCACCAAGGAACTGACCAAGTTGCTGGGTGGTGAGATTGGCCTGCAAAGCGAATTCGGCAAGGGCAGCCTGTTCGTGGTCGCGTTGCCGTTGCGGATCACCGCCGGACTTCCCGCGACCGAGTCCCGGACCCGGCCGGTCTCCGAGGCGGTGAATCTTGAGGTCGACGGATCCTCGATGGACCCCGATCGTTCGGCGAACGGCGATCGCTTGGGACGTCAAGACGGAGCCCCGCTCGCGATCGAGCCGAGATGAAGCCGACCGGGAGATCTGTAGGGTGGGACCAGCGGCGCTTCGCCGCGCCGGCCCACCATCATTGCCGGTGAGTTCACACTGGTGGGCCGGCGCTCGAAGCGAGCTGGTCCCACCCTACATTGATTGAGTTGATGGCCCGGTCACTGCGCACCGTCCGTCTTGCGTGGCGCTTGTTGCAGGCGTACAACGACGCGCGATTCCCGCGTCGCATGTTGTGCTTCCCACGTTGCCATTCCGCGTTGCCACCGAGGTTCGTCGATGACCGATCCGCTGCCGTTGCTGAAAGACCTGGTTTCGATTCCGAGCGTCAATCCGATGGGCCGCGATGTCTCCGGGCCGGAATACTTCGAGGGGCGGATCACCGCGTACCTTGAGGCACACTTGTCGCGACTGAACGTGCCGTTCGAAATCGTCGAGACCGCGCCCGGTCGGGCCAACGTGCTGGCTCGGTTGGATGCCTCCGGACCCGCGAAGACCGTCATCCTGGATGCCCA
>JANMLE010001864.1:0-5249 GCA_031372385.1 Planctomycetota bacterium
TCCTGGTGGGGGACTCACTGGGCATGGTGGTGCAGGGTCGTTCGACGACGTTGCCCGTCACTCTGGAACAGATGATCTATCACGCGGAAATGGTGGCCCGCGCGGTGACGCGGGCGTTGGTGATTGTCGACTTGCCCTTCATGACCTACCAGGTCAGTCCCGCCCAGGCGGTCGAGAATGCCGGTCGGATCCTGAAAGAAACCGGGGCCGCCGCGGTCAAGCTGGAAGGCGGAGTCCATCAAGCGGCGACGATTCAGGCACTGGCGGCGGCGGACATTCCGGTGATGGCTCACGTGGGAATGAGGCCGCAGTCGGTGCGCAAGTTCGGCGCGATGTCCAAAGTGCAGCGCGATGAGACGGCCCTGCTGGCGGATGCCCGGGCTGCGGAAGCGGCGGGAGCGTTTGCGATCGTGTTGGAACTGATCCCGCGCGGCATCGCCGCCAGGATCACCACCGAACTGTCGATCCCGACGATCGGCATCGGCGCCGGCCCCGACTGCGATGGTCAGGTGCTGGTCAGTTGTGACATGCTGGGGCTGACCGGCTTCAAGCCGCGGTTCCTGAAGCAATTCGCGGATCTGCGTTCGATGGTTCTGTCCGCGACCAAGCAGTACGTCGAGGAAGTCGGCGACAACACGTTCCCCGACGCGGCGCACTCGCACGAGTGACAGGGCCGCAACAGCGTGTGGAAAACCGTAGCTCGGACGCCTCGTCCGAGTGATTCGTCAGTGGAAACCACGGACGAGGCGTCCGTGCTACTGCTTTCTCAACGAGTTGGCAAACGACGGGCATCACTCTTCGCGGCGCACGGGCGCGTCGCGCAGCCGGTCGAGTCCCAGCAGGAACAGGTCGCGCACGGCCCGCGCCATTTCTTTCACGTTGATCTTCGACTGGCCGACGATCCGGTCCTCGAACGTGACCGGGGTCTCGGCGAGCCGGCAGCCGACACGGACGCAGCGGTACAGCATTTCTTCTTGGAACGCATAGCCGCGGGATCGGAACCGGGCGAAGTCGATCTCTTTCAGCTTGGAGATGCGATAGCAACGGAACGCGCCGCTGCAATCGTGCGTGTTCAAGCCCAGCAGGACGCGCGAGTAGACGTTGATCCCCTGGCTCATCACGTGCCGCTTCAGGCTCCAGCCGACAATGCCGCCGCCGGGGACATAGCGCGACCCGATCCCGATATCGGCCAACTCCATGCACTGGCGAATGGCGGACAAATGCCGTGGATGATGGCTGAAGTCGGCATCCATGTTCAGGACGAATTCATAGCCGTGGTCGATCGCCCAGCGCAGCCCCGCCAGCGTCGCCGCCCCGAGACCTTCCTTGGCCATCCGCAGCAGCAACAGAACCCGCGGGTCATGCCGACCCAGTTCTCGCGCGACATCGGCCGTGCCGTCGGGCGAATTGTCATCCACCACCAGCACATCGGCGGCGGGCAGGGATTCCAAGATTAGGGGAATCAACCGGGCAATGTTCTCCCGCTCGTTATAGGTGCAGATGGTGACAAGTGTTCGCCCCGAAGTTTCTTTGGGCCGCAACGATTCAGGGGGCATTGGTGTTTCCGGAAGTTGGCAGTCGGTCCAATGCCTTGATCGGCGCGGACTGCGGGGATGAAGTGCGAGCAACGAACGTCAATGTCTATCCGAGAAGGGGTCGGGAGTCTTTTTCATGCTGCAAAGTCTACATGTGAGCCTTAGGGGCTGTGCATTTTCTACTTCCGAGAGTTACTCGGTGTGACGCGACACGAGCGGTGTCTCCCTGCCACGGTCTGGCATCACCGCTGCGCCTTCTCATTCGCGCTCAATTTGATTCGCGCGGACCAAAAGGATTTCCGCGCGAATCAAAAGGAGCGCGAATGAGGAGTGCTGTCGAACTGGAGCCAACAGACAACTGCCGCTTCGCGGCGGGCAGCTCTCGGACGTTGTTGCCGCACAGCTCCTTAATGATCGACGTCGTGCGGCATGAAAAAGACTTCCGACCCCCTCACGACAGAGGCTTTTCGGACAGCCTCTCAACGGTTTTTTGGCTCACGACCTGGAGTGATCACTGGCGGGGTGGGCTGATTTGAAAGTGGTGGCAATGTCGGCGACAAGACGGGCTGGGGTTGCTGCTTGAGGACCGGCACCTCCAAGTGTGGCACGGCGGGGAGAATGCCTCCGTCGGGCAAGGCGGGCAATTCGAGAAGCAACGCTGGCTTCGCCCCACCGTCGATAACAACCGGAGGCTTTTCGTTCCACACCGCCAGCAGGGCGACGATGTGCTCATCCATTCCGCTGGCCATGCGCTGTGCGGCCTGCAGGACATCACGGCAGCGGGGATCGTCCTCGTAGTGCAGCAGCAGCCCGAGCAGGAACAGGCGGTCCGCGTCTCGGGGATCCTCGCGCACCCATTCGGCCACCTTGTGCAGGATGGATGTTCGGACAATCTCACTTCCCGGTCCAAACAGCATCGCCAGCCGGATTCCCGTGACGGGCAACTCGGGATCGAGAAACAGTCCCCGCTTAAACTCGCGCACCGCCGAGGCGTAGTGCAGCATCGCGGTGTATGTGAATCCCTGTCGCAACCGGGCTTCACCACGATCGCCGGCCGCATCAATGGCGCTGCGGTAGTGCATGTACGCCTGCGCCCACAGATGCTTCCGCAGCTTTTCGTCGCCCCGCGACTGGTGTTCCAGGCTCTTCAACCGGGCGGCTGGCGTGGAAGGATTGGCGGGACGCTTGGCAGGTTCGTCGAAGTGATCAATGGGCGTCTTGTCGGCAATCGGAAACACGGACACCGTGGGAATGAAACTCACCTGCGACACGGGGGCGACAGGGGGAAACCAGACCGGCCCGGAACTCACGAACATCGGCATCCGGGTCTCGTAGTGAAAATGATGTCGATGTGCGCCGTAACCGCTGACAGCCACCAAGGGGTACGATCCGACCGGCGTGACGGGCGAGTAGTACGTCGTGGATGACGATCCTGCCTCTGAGCCCCGATTCCAAGAAGTCAGGTCTCTGCGGTGATGCCCGCTGTGATAGTGCTGAGCCTGCGCGGAGGACGCGCCGTTCCAAGCGATCAAGCACAGGAGAAACAAACGGAAACGAACCATGCGGTGGCCTGCTGAAAAACTGTTGGGATCGGGCGGCCCGCATTATGGAACATCTTCTGAAATGGTCAACATGCGATCGGGAAGTCCGGAGCGGGCTGCCGAGTTTCGGGCGGAACCCCGTCTCGTTAGAATCCGCCTCGACCGTGGATCTTGTTCGTCCGCTCACTTCAAGGATTGCACCATGCCTGTCCGTTCCGCTTCGTGGTTTGTGGCCCTGCTGGCCGTCTGTTCGTCCGTGTGTCTGGCCGCCGATCCCCCCAAGCCGAAGCCGATCAAGGCGATGCTCATCACGGGCGGCTGCTGTCACGACTATGCCAGGCAGAAGGAGATCCTCAAGAAGGGGATTCAGCAGCGGGCGCTGGTCGACATCACTCTGGTTCACACCGCCGACACCACCACCAAGGCCCGGTTCGAAATGTATGAGAAGGCCGATTGGGCCAAGGGCTACGATGTCGTCATCCACGACGAATGCACGTCGGACGTGAAGGAACTGCCGTACGTCGAGAACATCCTGAACGCCCACAAGAACGGCGTGGCGGCGGTCAACCTGCACTGTGCGATGCACTGCTACCGCACCGGCAAGGACGACTGGTTCCAGTTCGTCGGCATCCAGTCTTCGGGGCACGGTCCGCAGAAGCCGATCGACGTGACGTTCCTGGACCGCAACCATCCGGTGACCAAGGGACTCGAAAACTGGACCACGGTCAACGAAGAGCTGTACAACAACATCAAGCCGATTGAATCCGCCAAGCCGCTGGCCCGCGGTCGCCAGGACACCGGCAAGAACGTGGATGACTTCGTGGTGGCTTGGGCCAACGAATACGGCAAGGCCCGCGTCTTCAGCACGACGCTCGGGCACAACACCCTCACCGTCGCCGATCCGCGCTACCTGGACTTGGTGACCCACGGGTTGCTGTGGTCCGTCGGCAAGCTGACCGACGACGGCAAGCCGATGCCCGGCTACGGGGGGACCGGCGTCGAGCCGATCGACATCAACACCCTCAAGCCGGAACCAGACCCCAAGGCGTCTGCGAAGTAGCGGACGTGGTGAGTGGTGAGTGCATTACTTTGCGTTCGCCCACTTGCGCTCAATCACCATCATGCCAGCACCTCGGTACTACTAACGGTTTGATTTTGCGAGGCGCGCGAAGAATGCCCGGATGTCGAAACAGAATCCAACCTCGCTCAAGACGACAAGGATGACCGAAAGATTAAGGACAGAAACTGAACTGAAGACGACGATGACCAGGATGGGGTGTCTCATTTTTCTGTCCGCAATTTTTCTGTCTGAATCCATTGGTTCCGGCCGTAGACCGCGCTGTGCCTTTCGGGGACTCTGCCGCCTTGGCAAACCTGTATGGATTTCGCGATCTCAGCGCGGGGCGGGCGACGAACTTTCACAAACTTCAATTCTTGACCAGTCTCAAACGGCGACGTCCCGAACCGGGCGCACAATGACGGTGTGAGTCAACGCTTCGCAGCCTCTCCTCTGGAAGACGACGCTTATGGCGTTCAGGGAGGTTCCCTCGCGTGATGGGGTGGATGCCCCAAGCAGGCCGCACCGGGCGGCTGACGCGGGATTGAGTGCAGGGAAATGCCGGAGACGTCATTGTCGTCGACCAATGATTGATGTCGACCGACGGTGAGCTCTCGGAAGCGGGACTTGTGCGGCGAAAGGGATTTGAAGTTTGCGTTCTGTGGTGATTGTTCCAGCGCACCGCCTTTGGCGGCCCAACCTGAAAGGAGACCTGAATGACTCCGACACGGTCTGTGGATTTCCGGCGCCCCGGATGGCATCAATGGCACCAACGCACTCACGGCCCGCCGCCGTAGTTGGGGTCGACGGCTTGCTGACTCGTCGCGCAGCCTGCCCAACAGTGTGAGTCCATTTCGCAGCGGTCATTCCACAAACAAGACACGACAATCCGGTCGCTGTGACACACTCCCCGTGATCACGAGACTGCGACAACAAGCCCGGCCTGCTCCATGCAGGCCGGGCTTTTTTAATCCTCACGCGGTGGGAAGCGACCCATTTCCGTCGTTTAACCCTGAGCCTACGGCGACGGGGCGAGCGGGCAGAAGCGTCCATCTCCGCTGGCCGTGTCGGCTCACGCATTGGGCCGCTGGCACCCGACACCTTCGCCGTTGGCTC
>JANMLE010000044.1:0-1489 GCA_031372385.1 Planctomycetota bacterium
CCCTGGTCCTGCTCGGCCTGAAGACATACGCGCTGAGTTTCTTCTGGACCAGCGCGACGATCGTGTATGTGTTGCTGCGCCAGAGCGTCGACGGCATGCCCTTGGACAAAATGGCTCCGGATGACGACGAACGACCCGTGCGCGATCCGCTGCCGGTGGTGGGGATGCCGGCAGTGCAGTAGCCGAACCGTGGGCGGTCCCCGTGGATGACCCTCATTTGCCCCGTAGCACGGACGCCTCGTCCGTGCGAAACCTCCGATACCGATGGACGCACGGACGAGGCGTCCATGCTACGGCCGTCATTGAGACCACGGTCATTACCGCGATACCCTGGTCATTACTGCGCGATCTCCACTTTCGGCAGCAGCGTCTTCAATCGCTGTTTGCCGGCATCGGTCACCCGAGTGCCGCCGAGGTTGACTGTGCGGAGCGACTTCAGGGTGCCGAGGTGATCGATCGCGGCGTCGGTGACTTTGCCTGAATTCAACGTCACATCTTCGAGCGTCGTCATGCCCACCAGATGTTTGACGCCGTCATCATCAAACGTGCCGTTGAACAAACGCAGCATCCGCAGCTTGGAAAGTTGTGGGATCTGTGCGAGCGTCTGGTTGCAGGCGGGCCGGTCGTAGATGTCGAGTTCATACAGCTCCTTCAATTGGCCGATGAATGGCAGCCCGGACTCGGTGGTCTCTTTCCCGTGGATGTGCAGTTGACGCAGGTTCGTCAGCGCGGCGATATGCTTGAGGCCGGCGTCGGTGACGTTGGTATGCACGATTTCCAGCCGGCGCAGGCTGGTCAGTTTGCCGATCGCTTCCAATCCGGCATCGCTGGCGGGGGACGAGTGCAGGTTGATCGACTCCAACTGCTTCATCCCCGCCAGATGAGCGAAACCCGAGCCGGTGATCTTCGAGGCGCAGACCGTCATGCGTCGCATCTTCGTCAGCTTGGCGAGATGCTCGAAACCGTCATCGCTGACCGATGTCAGACAGACGTTGAGAAACTGGATGCTCGTCAGATCTTTCAGATGCACCAGTCCCGCGCTGGTGACCGCGGTGCCGCTGACTTCCAACCGCCGCAGCGCATCCTGTCCGGCGAGCAGCTTCAGAGTGTCGTCGTGGACGCGCTGAGTGAGAGGCTTGACTTCAGGGTCTTTGTGCCCGTCGGTCCGCTCGTTCAGATTCAACTCGACGATCCGGCCGAAGACGCCGAGTGCGTCATCACCCGCGATCGCGCGCAGCCATTCAGGCGCGGTGACTTCCAGCGTGGCCTTGCCATTCAGACGTTTGACCTCCGCCAGCAAGGGACGATCTTGAGTCGCTCGAACGGCCGCTTGCTCAATTGCTGGCAACAGTTTCTCGGTGTCGGTCCGGACTTGGGAATCGGTGAGGCTGGCGATCAGAGTCTTGATTTGCTGACGCGCCGCGTCCTCCAGACGACCGTCGACCAGTTTGGCTTCGAGGGCGACCTTGGCAATCTGCTGAAGTGCTGC
>JANMLE010000058.1:0-3252 GCA_031372385.1 Planctomycetota bacterium
CGCATCAGGAGGTCGATGCGGCCGTCGTTGTTCACGTCGCCATACCCCATCCCGTGCTGATACTTGCCCCAGCCCCCCTTGGCCGAAATCTGTCGGAACGACCACGGCTTCGTCGGATCCTTCCAATCGGGTTCCGCATAACCGAGGTAGCCGTCGGTGTGACAGATCAATTCGGGCTTGCCGTCCCCGGTGATGTCCGCGAAGCCGGGCGATTCGTTGTCGACGATGGCCAGCGCCAGATGCTCCTTCCACGGACCGGGCTTCCCCTGCGGGTTTTCATACCAGTGAGCCGCCGCGCCGGGAAAGCCGACGACCAGCGGATCAGACCAACCGTCGCCATTGAAATCGGCGGCGAAGTTGAAGAAGGCGTCGGAGTACCCGTTGGGGTCGAAGGCCTTCGCCGGCCGGAATTCACTCGCCGACTGGAAACTCGGCCCCGCATACCAGAGCGACCCGGCGGTGACATCCGTCTTGCCGTCGTGGTTGAAGTCGCCGAAATACATTCCCTCGCTGTGGAACTTGTCGGTCATCTTGATCTTCTTGAACGTCCGCAGGAGATGGTCCTGGGCCGTGACCGACGAAGGGCCGGCAGCGACGCACAGCCACGCGGCGGCAAGGGCGAGAGCAGTCCGTTTGATGAACATGGAATGTCCTGAACGAAGGGGGGCAGAGCGGAACCAGGATGCCCGTCGCGCCGGACGAACCTGCGACGACATCCCAATCGGCCACATCGGTGACCGGCGGGCGTCATGGTGTCGTCCCAGCGCCCGGTTTGCAATTCGCACGGCGTGGGACAGGTTTTTTACCTGTCCGGATCAAGCCTGTCCGGCTGGAAAAGAATCGCGACGGGACCGCCCCCCGGCCCTCGTCAGGAAGCGGATGTCCGCGTTGTCATCTCGCGGGCGTCGGCGGCGCGGGTGATTGCGTCTTCTCGAACGCGGTCGAACACGAACCATTGAAACGGAACCGAGCCATGATCGCAGCCTCCGCCGAGACTCAGGGCCGGCCATCAATAACTGTCGTGGCACGGACGTCTCGTCCGTGCGTCCCTTGCGTGCAATGACTCGGTTTTGGACGCACGGACGAGGCGTCCGTGCTACGGCGGATTCTCACCGAATCCCGACAATTATTGATGCGCCGGTCCTTACTCGGCGATCACCGACCAGACGTGAATCGTGCGATCGAATCCTGCCGACGCCAGCCGCTTGCCGTCGGGGCTGAAGGTGACGCCGTAGATCGTGTTCTTGTGCGCCGGGATCGCCAGCAATGATCGTGCGCCCTCGACATCCCAAACGCGCAGCGTTCCATCCGCACCGCCCGAGACCAGCCAGCGGCCATTCGGCGAAAACACGACCGACTTCACCCGGCCGGAATTTGTTTCCAGTGTCGCGACCGCATCACCGGCGATCGTCCACAAGCGAACCCTGCCATCGGCCCCGGCGGACGCCAGCAGTTTGTCATCGGGTGAAAAGGCCAGCCCGTCAACCGCCCGCGAATGCCCTGTGATCGTCTTCATCAGCGACTTCGAATCGACGCTCCACAACCGGATCGAGTTGTCGTCGCCTCCCGAAGCGACCAGCTTGCCGTTTCCGCTGATCGCCACGCACTGCAGGTTCCCTTCGTGACCCGTCAACGTGGCGACCGCCATGTTCGTGTGCGCGTCCCAGAGTCGCACCGTCTTGTCGAACCCACCCGATGCCAGCAGCGTCCCGATTCGCGCCGCGGCGGCACACGACAGATAGTCCTGATGCCCGCTGAACGTCGCCTGCGCGGCGCCCCCTTCGGCGGGCCAGCACTTGAGTGTCCGATCGAGGCTGGCGGTGACGATCCGTCCGTCGGCCAGGTAACCGACAAACGTCACACCGTCGCCGTGCCCTTTCAGCGTCGTCACCAGTTCCCCGCTGGCCGAATCCCACAGGCGCACGGTGTTGTCGAGACTGGCCGTCGCCAACCGCTTGCCATCGGGCGAGAACGCCGCCCCGTAGACCGCATTGCCGTGGGTCAATGAACGGAGTCGTTCCAGTCGGATGGTGTCTGGCATGCGGGTTCCTCGGGGCGATCAGCACCACCGTAGAACGGACGCCTCGTCCGTTCGGGTACGACTCGGCATGGCCGTGGCGAACGGACGAGGCGTCCGTTCTACGGCGGCTTTTGCTGCAAGCGTCACCGCTGTCAAATCAACTCTGGCAACGGCTCGTAAATCGGATCGACCAGATACTGCGGGCGACCGGAGACGTCGGGCAGCATCGTGCGGGCGACGTCGATTCCCAGGCAGCGGTAGAGCGTCGCGAAGACTTCTTCGAAGTGGACTGGCCGTTCCTTGGGATGTTCGCCAAGCCGGTTCGTCGCGCCGATGACCTGTCCCATGCGCATCCCGCCCCCCGCGAGCATCGCGCAAGCGACCTGCGGCCAGTGATCGCGGCCGCCGTTCTTGTTGATGGTTGGAGTGCGACCGAACTCGCCCCACACGATGACCGACACGTCCTTGTCCAACCCCCGGTCGCGCAGATCGTCGAGCAGTGCGGTCAGCCCCTGATCGAGCACCGGGAAGTGATCGCGGGCATTTTCGAAGTTCGTGCCGTGCGGTCGACCGTGCCAGTCCCAGCGTCCGTAGGCCAGCGTGACCACGCGCGCTCCGGCTTCGACGAGCCGGCGCGAGGCGAGCAGATAGTCGTTCATCAGCGGCCCCGCATCGCCGTAACCGGCATTCTCCGGAGCCCCGCGGCCATAGCGATCACGCACGCGCGGGTCTTCCTGTTCCAGATCGAGTGCGTCGACCAGCTTGCTCGATGTGAGGATTCCAAACGCCGCCTGATACTGCGATTCCAGGCCGCCCAGGGCACCGCTCTTTTCGGCATCCCGTTTCAGGCGGTCGATCTCATCCAGCAGCAGCTTGCGATTCCGCAGACTTTCGACGCTGATTCCGGTGAGACCGAGTCGAGCTTGTTCGGCATTCGGAGAGAACGGCGTGTGGGCTTGTCCCGCAAACCCGGCCTGACCGGGATCGGCCCAAGTCGCAGTTTTCATGCGCGGAGTGAGTCCGATGAATGGCAAAGTCCCCGGTTCAACAGGCCCTTGAATTTTGGAGACGGCGGCTCCGAGTGATGGCCAGCCCGGACTTCATGGCACATTTAGGCACATTGTTTTGCCATCTTGTTGAGTTTGAGTTGTTGGCGGAGGGCGGCGACGCGGGCTCCGTCGATCATGAGTTGCAGTTTTTCCCAGCCGCGCCAGAGCACCAGCCAGCCGGGG
>JANMLE010000064.1:0-4333 GCA_031372385.1 Planctomycetota bacterium
AAATTTCGTGGGTTGGGCTACCAGCCGGTCTGGACGGACACCAACGGCCTGATTTCTGCGATGATCCGCCCGGCTGCAAGCCCATCCCACGGAAGAATCAACACGCCCGTGAGCAAACGCCGACGCAACGAGTTTTGGTGACACAGACCCAAGTCCAATTCACCGCCTGAAGGCGGACAAGCGAGCATGGCAGACTCAACATCAACCGCAGGCGTCTCTGCGGAAGAGCACGAGCAGATGCTGGCGTCGTTCCTGGAGTTCGAAAAGAACTTCTACCGGAACTATTTCCCGCTGTGGCTGGGGACTCTGATCGGCCCGTGGGTTCTGACGGCCGTCATTCTGGGCGTTCTGTACGTCACCACCGAACACGTGTACTGGTGGAAACTGGTCAACGCCGCCTTTCTGTCGTTTGCGTTCTTGGGCCGGTTTACCATCGTCGCGTCCGGCAGCCTGAGACTGCCGCCCACGGATCTGTTCTGGATGGTGACCTATCAGGACGTGATGGTCGCGTTGTTTTTCGCCTTCCATGTTGGCTACATGTACCGTCTGCCGAAGATCGGCCCGAAGATCGCGGAGCTGTCCAGCGACAGCGAGTTCATCCTGGCCCATCAGCCGTGGATGAAGCGTCTGACGTTTCTCGGCCTGCTGGCCTTCATCGCTTTTCCGCTGGCGGCGACCGGCAGTGTCGGCGGGGCCATCTTCGGCCGCCTGCTGGGCCTCTCGCGCTGGGCGATCTTCTGGGGCAGTGCAATGGGCGCGGTGATCGGGAACGTGGCGATGCTGTTCCTGGCCGAAGTCGTGAACGATTACCTGCCGCCCGACTCCGGGCTCGTGAAATGGGGTGGCATTCCGATCATCGTCCTGATCATCCTGCTGCTCGAACGCCGCTACTCCGCCATGAAGAAGGCGTACGTGGCCCAGAAGCGGGCGGCCGGGACGGCGAAGCCGGTGATGACGGAACCATCGGAACCGTAGCCGCCGCCTGTGTCCCGCATTCAGATCCCGCTGGGGAACGTTGTCATGCCCGAGTCCCCGCCCCTTGTTGACAGGCTTGGGGTGTTGGCTGGCGATGCGACCGGTTCATTCAACCAGTGGCTGGTGAACGCGGTGCCGCGGGAATGTCCCGTGTCGTTTGCTGCGGGAGAAAAACAGCCGTGGCGTCTGAAACCGGTGTCGTGGGCTTCAGGTAATACGGTCGACCCCCATCGGCGGCGGGTGGTGTGAAGTTCGCGTCGGCGCCAACGCAGGATTGTCTTGCCGACGGGAATTCGTCACGATGCCGCCCGCAATGACGCGGCGGTGACGGTTTGAATCGCGCCCGACTTCGGCAGCGCGATGGTCCTCCTCCCGACCCGATCCATGACCCCCTTTTCTCTGACCCCTGATCAAACGGAAACTCTCATGAAGCGAATGTGGCTGGCAACGACTCTCGTGATCTGCGGACTGGCGCAGGCCTTTATCGGCGGTCAGGTGGCGCGGGCGGAAGAAGAGGCGGGCGGGGCGAAGCTGCTGCCCAAGGACACGCTGTTGTTCTTCAGTGTGCCGAGCGTCCCCGAGGCCAAGGAGCAGTTTGACAAGTCCGAAGGCGCGATGTTGCGCGATCCCGAATTGAAGCCCTTCCTGGATGACGTCCGGAAGAAGATCGACGAGTTGTCCGACAAGCTGCAGGAAGAGATCGGAGTCTCGATCAATGAGCTGCTGGCGATTCCCCAGGGGGAGCTGACCTTCGCCCTGATGGAGCGGCCGGCTCGCAAACTGGCGCCGGTGCTGATTGTGGACTTTGGCGAAAAGAACAAGGCGACCATCGACAAGTTGCTGAAAAAGCTGCACGACGGGCTCGAAGGGGACATCGCCGAACACTCCAAGCAGGAGGTGGAGGACGTCACGGTCCACGTCTACACGTTCAAGGATCAGGATCCGAGCAACCCGTTCAAGACGCTCGCGTACTTCAACGAAGACTCGACCCTGGTGTTCTCCAGCGAAGTGGCGGCCCTGAAGGAAGTGCTGGTTCGCTGGGAGGGGAAGGACAGCGACACCCTGGCGGACAACGAGATCTACAAGTACATCCAGGAGCGCTGCAAGGACGAATCCGGTGAACCGTCGGTCGTGTGGTACACGAGTCCGATCGGCCTGATCCAGGCGGGATTGAACATGGCCACGGCGGTCAATCCGCAGGCGGGGATGGCGGCGATCTTTTTGCCGACCCTGGGACTCGACAAGCTGAAGGGCTGGGGCGGTGCCGCCTACAGCACGGCCGGCGACTTTGATGGCGTCTCCAAGTCGTTTGTGTACGCCGACCAGCCGAAGGGGGTGTTGGACATCTTCCAATTCCCGGCCGCGGATCTGGCTCCGCCCAAGTGGGTCTCCGCCGACACCAGCGTCTATTTCGGCGGCAACTGGAATGTCGCCCAGGCGTACCAGGCGATCGAGACTCTGATCGACGGGTTTTACGGCCGCGGCTTCACGGCCAAGCAGTTGGACAAGTTCGCTGAAAAAGAGCCCGAAATCCATCTCAAGAAGGATCTCCTCGACCTGCTCGACGGAAAGTTCCACATGATCCAGGGGTTTGAGGAGAGTGATGACGGCTCGCCGATCCAGCAGATGCTGCTCGCGCTGGATGTTAAGGATGCCGCCAAGATGAAGAAGACGCTGGCCAAGGTGACGACGGCGGGCGGCGGTCAGGTCGAGCAGCGGGATTTCAATGGCGAGACGATCTACGAGATCAATGTTGGCAGCCAGCAGGTCATCTCGCTGGCGGTCGCCGCGGGGCATTTTGTGATCACGAACGACACGAAGGCGCTGGAGGGAATGTTGCGCACGGAACGCCAGCCTTCGCTCGTTGAGTCCACCGCGTACCGCAAAATCGCCAAGCACTTCCCGGCGAAGGTGTCGATGCTGTCGTACTCCCGGTCCGACGCCCAGTTGAAGGCGATGTACGAACAGTTGAAGAGCGCCGACAACTTGGATTTCCTGGACGGGATCGACTTGTTTGGGATTGACTTGCGTGGGATTGACTTCCGAAAGCTGCCGCCGTTTGAAGTGCTGCAGAAGTACCTGCATCCCAGCGGCTCCTTCACCGTTCCCGACAAGAAGGGAGCCCTGTCTGTGGGGTTCCAACTGCGCGACAGCGACAAGTGATGTTGTCGATGCACGGCGGACCAACAGGTCCGTCGTTGCCGCTGGAATTCGCGGGGTTCGACGAATCTGGCGAAACCATCATGCCAGTTGCGGGTTTGATCCCCGATCGACCACGGTTGCACCGGTAGCCGTGCAGTTCACGAATCCTTCAACGAGGTGCGAGCCCATGAAACGAACGCATTGGACATTGGTGGCGGCCCTGGCCGCGATTCTGGGGGGCGTTGCGGTGCCATCACGGGGGCAGGAAGTGCCGCCTGATCCTGGCGCGTTGTTTCAAAGGCTGGACAAGAACGGCGACGGCAAGTTGACGGCCGACGAGGTTCCCGAAGGGCAGAGTCGTTTCTTCGAGCGACTCGTGCGGCGCGGCGACAAGAACGCCGACGGTGCGCTGACCCGCGAGGAATTCGAGCAGGCCAACAAGCCCGAAGAACGTTCCAATGTCCCACTGGGTGGGGGCGGCGGAGAACAGGGCCGGCGGGACGCGCGCGAGCGGTTTGAAATGCTCGACCGTAACACGGACGGCAAGGTGACACTCGAAGAGGTTCCGGAACAACTCCGCGACCGCATGAAGCCGCTGTTCGAGCGTGCCGGCAAGCAGGAGCTGACGCTGGAAGATTTCGGTCGCCTGGCGGGTGGTGGTGACGGCCCCCGGTTGGAGCCCGCCGAGTTGTTCAAGCGATTTGACGCCAACGCCGATGGCAAGCTGACGAGGGACGAGTTGCCCGCCGAAATGCGTGAGCGACTGGCGCCGATGTTCGAACGCATCGGCAAGAACGAAATCACGCGCGAAGAGTTTGAGCAGACCCTCGCACGGATGAGGGAAGCGGGTGGTGGCCGTCCGGGTCAACCATTCGGCAATCCCGAAGAAATGTTCGGACGCTTGGACGCCAACGGAGATGGCAAGCTGACGATCGACGAAGCTCCCGAACGTGCCCGTCCGCTGGTGGAAGCCGCGCTTCGCCGGGCCGGCAAGGAGCGTGATGCGTCGCTGACCAAGGAAGAGTTTGTCAAGAACCTCCCGCCGCGTGAAGGTGATCGACGCCCTGAAGCCGACAAGCCGCGCGAAGGTGATCGACGTCCTGAAGCTGACAAGCCCCGCGACGGTGATCGACGTCCTGAAGCTGACAAACCCCGTGAAGGTGATCGACGTCCTGAAGCTGACAAGCCCCGTGAAGGCGGTCCACGTCCCGAGGGG
>JANMLE010000074.1:0-2009 GCA_031372385.1 Planctomycetota bacterium
GTCAAGACAGCCAGAACGGAGAAGCAACTCCCGCACAAATTCTTCCTGAACACCGCACACCGCACACTGAACACACTTCCCTCAAACGCCTCCACCGCCATCTCATCACCACCGCCACCTACCGCCAATCGTCGCTGCATCCGCAGCAGGATGAGTACGCCGCGCGCGACGCCGGGAATCATCTGTGGTGGCACGCCGAACGACGGCGGCTTGATGCCGAACCGCTGCGTGATCGGCTGCTGTTTGTCGGAAACGACCTCGACACCCGCATGTCCGGTCCCGGCTTCAAGCCAACGATCCAGGCCGAGGCGTTAGAAGGACTGTCCCGCAAAGAGGGAGCGTGGAAGCCGTCTCCTCTGCCGGAGCAACGGCGGCGCGCAGTCTACATGTTCAGCCAACGCAGCCTGCTGCCGCCGCTGATGACGACGTTTGATTTCGTCGACACCACCCTCCCCTGCGTCCAGCGTCCCGTGTCGACCGTCGCGCCGCAGGCGCTGGCCCTGCTGAACAACGCCTTCGCTCACGAACGCAGCAATGCGCTGGCTGCACGAGTGATGTCTGAAGTGGACTCTTCTTCCGGTCCCCTCTCCCCACGTCTTCGGGGGGAGAGGGCTAGGGTGAGGGGGGCGGACAAAGGGAACGCTTCGTCGGACTCTAGCGACGCCACTCTTCCTCCTTCCCCGCGTCAGGGTCAAGAAGACAAGACCAAAGCCCCCCTCACCCTCACCCTAACCCTCTCCCCCGAAGACGGGGGCGAGGGGACCGGAAAGACGGATGACATCATTCGTCTCGCGTGGCGACTCGCCCTCGCACGCGATCCTTCTCCCGCCGAACTCCTCGCCGCGCGCGAACACATCCGCGATCAACAGCAACGCTGGCCATCCGCTCCGACCCGTCCCCTCGCCTCACTCTGCCACGTGCTGCTGAACACGAACGAGTTCGCGTATGTCGATTAACCTTTGGGAGTGCTCCGGCTCGACGGAGCTTTGGAATTTTCGAACGCGATGAAACGTTGAGTCGCGCGTTCGAGGACTTGATATGACAGAGCAACCACAAATACCCATCGCCGAATATCGTGATCGTCGCCTTGGCGTCGATGACGTTGTGACACTCTTTGATGATCGAGTCGAAGTTCGATGGAAACGGCTGACTCAATCCGGGCAAACAACGGTTCCGCTGAACATCTTGTCGCCCTGCTTCACCCGATTCAGCGGGAACAACCGAGACTATTTCGGCGTTTTTCTGGTCGGAGTCGGTTGTGTCGTAGCTGCGATTGCAACAGCACTTTCGTTGCCTCCACACTATGCCGATCTCATCACCATCGCTTCGGGCGTTTGTGGCTGCGTTTTCATTGGTTACCTCATGTATTCGCTGATTTACCGGGAAACACAATTCATGTTCGTCAACATGTCTCACAGTGCCGCGATGATCGTACTGAACGCTCGACCTCGTGATGTCGATGCGGCCGCGGCGTTCGTCGATGCATTGGCATCGAGGATTCGACTGGCCCAGCAACTGAATTCGTCCGAGGATCGAGACGACGGACTCGAAATAGGAAAGGCATCACAATGACCAACCAGTTCCCCTGCGGCCAATCCCGCCGTGAGTTCGTGTGGGAGATGGGAGCCGGGTTTACCGGCCTCGCGCTGACCGGCATGTTGTCGGGCGAGGGCTTCTTTGAACGGATCGGGTTCGGGGCCGAAAGCAAAGCGGTGGCGAACCCGCTCGCGGCGAAGGCGGCTCATGCGTTTGGGCGCGCGAAGAGCGTGATCTTCCTGATGATGAACGGCGCGCCGAGTCAGGTCGACACGTTCGACTACAAGCCCGAGTTGCAGCGGCTCGCCGGACAGCCTCTGCCGGAAGGGAAAAAGTTCACCAACTCGGGCGGTCGCAAGATCGGGTTTCTCACTCCCTCCTTTCGACCGTTCCGACCGGGCGGCCAGTCGGGGCTGATGATCTCGGACTTCTTCGAGAATGTGAGGCAGCACGCCGACAAGCTCGCCGTGATC
>JANMLE010000095.1:0-5439 GCA_031372385.1 Planctomycetota bacterium
CGTCCCGTCGCTCCGCCGCCGGGACGTGCGCCCACGAGCGTCCACCGGGGTTCGTACGCCCACCGGACTCGGTGCCGGCGCGGGAGCCACGGCACTACGGTACTCACGCCACGTCAGCGGCGCGCGACCGGGTGCTTCAGCGGCAGCCAGGCGCCGTTGTGTTCGCTGCTGGCGACGCACTGCTGGATGAAGTACATCCCCTCGACGCCGTCGTACACGTTCGGGTAGATCGTGTTCAGACGCTCGAACGACTGGCCGGCGGCGCGCTTCACCATGTCGTCGTACGCGAAGCGGTAGACGTTGGCGAACGCTTCGAAGAAGGCTTCGGGATGACCGCTCGGCAGGCGGCAGGCGGCCTTGCCCGAGGCGTTCATGAACGGGGCGTTTGGATCGCGGGTGTAGATCGAATGCGGCTGGCCGTTACGGCGGACGATCATCTCGTTCGGGTTTTCCTGACGCCACGCCAGAGCCCCCTTCGTCCCGTCGACTTCGATGAACAGGTCGTTTTCTCGGCCGTGTGAAATCTGGCTCGCGGTAACCGAACCGAGTCCGCCGTTTTCGAAGCGGACCACGGCATGACCGTAATCGTCCAGTCGCCGGCCCGGTTCGAACGACTTCAGATGACAGGAGACTTCGGCCGGCAGCAGGCCGGTCATGTACCGGGCCAGGTTGTACGCATGAGTGCCGATGTCGCCGAAGCAACCGGCCGCGCCCGACTTGGTCGGGTCCGTGCGCCAGGCGGCCTGCTTCTGGTCGGAGGATTCCAACCGCGTCCGCAGCCAGCCCTGGATGTAGTTCGAGCGGATCGCCTGGATCTCACCCAGCTCACCTCCGAGGATCATTTCGCGCGCCTGACGGACCAGCGGATAGCCGGTGTAGTTGTGCGTGACGGCGAACACGGCGCCGGACTTTTCGACGAGCTTCGCCAATTCCTCGGCCTGAGCCAGATCGAACGTCATCGGC
Source organism: Planctomycetota bacterium (assembly GCA_031372385.1). GTDB lineage: Bacteria > Planctomycetota > Planctomycetia > Planctomycetales > Planctomycetaceae > Schlesneria. The sequence goes on from JANMLE010000095.1 coordinate 964, forward strand.
TTGTCGCAGACGACATTGAAGCCGGCCGACAGCGCCGCTTTCGCGATGGCGAAGTGCGTGTGGTTTGGCGTGGCAACGGTGACGAAGTCGATGCGCGAGCTGGCGGGAAGCGCCGCTTCCTTCGAGCACAACTCTTCAAACGAACCATACGCCCGGTCGGGGGCGATGTCGTATGAAGGAGCGGACGCCTTGGCTCTGGCCGGATCGGACGACAGGGCACCGGCCACCAGAGCCGCCCTGTTGTCCAGCACCGCGGCCGTGGCATGCACCCGGCCGATGAAGGCCCCCTGGCCTCCGCCAACCAGAGCCATTCGCAACTTACGATTCAACGAGCCGTTGGTTGTTTCCACAGTCACAATGCGATTCCTCCGGGGGGATGTTCAGGGAAGTTGCCGACTCGATCCAAGCCGGAGCGGTCGGCACGAGAGACGGACACGCCAAACCCGCGGCGTTCGTTCTCGGAAGAAAGTGGCGGCAGCATACCGGTGCCCGATGGCAATTGCCACGATTCGGACAGCCTGGTTCATGGCGGCCCCGGTACCTGTCCAGGCAGTATCAAACCAGACGATCCCTCGCGCGGCCTTGCCTGAAACGTTTAACCGCTACGCCAACGGCGTGCGCGAGAACAACGGTTCGCTCCCACCTGCGCGCACGCCGTTGGCGTAGCGGTTAAACGAAAACGTCGCACTTTGGTGCCGCTTGAGGTATAGCAGGCAAGCGGAACCGACGTTACAGTAAGGCCCGCGTCATTCGACGCAAATTTGAATGGAACGAATTCACGGTCAGAACTTCCGTCACGTCAGTTGAAAAAAGGAGCGGATCATGCAACCGCGCGGGAACGAACGTCGTCTGGTTTGGATGGGATTGGGTTTGGTCGCCGGACTCTGCCTGGCCTACTGCTGGCCGCACGAAACAGCGCAGGCCACTGCGACCGATCGTGACGACCGGTTCGCGGTCTGCACCGTGGAGACACAAACGAGCTTCGGTCAGCCCGAAGCGGTCTTCGTGCTCGACTTCCTGACGGGCCGCCTGACCGGCGCGATGCTCAGTCAGCAGTCGTTTGCCTTCACCAACTTCTGGTTCCGCAACGTCGCCGCCGATTTCAACCTCAAGGCGAACCAGGCTGCCAAGGCCAAGTACTGCATCATCCCCGGCAACGCCTACCTGGTCAGCGGCGGCGGTGCGACGCTCTCCACCGGCATGGTCTACGTCGGCGAACTGACGTCCGGCAAGGTGATCGCCTACAGCTTCGCCGTCCGCAACTCGAAGACCCCGCTGCCGGTCATGCCGATGGAACCGGTCGCATTCTTCCCGTTCCGCGAAGCGGTGCTGGACAACTGACCGCCGCCGTCTCATCTGATCGCGACTCACCGGGGCACGTCACACGTGCCCCGTTTTCGTTTGTACCGGGATCGCGCCGGCACGGCACGCCACATGTTCGAAAGGCGAATGCCACTCCATCGGGATCAAGCAATGAGCAACGCGCTGAGCCACGATGACCGCCAGCGATTGATCGCCGCCGCCTGTGCCGTGCGAGAGCGGGCGTATGCGAAGTACTCGAACTTTCTGGTCGGGGCGGCGCTGCTGGCGGAGACGGGCGAGATCGTCGCGGGGTGCAACATCGAGAACGCCTCGTACGGTCTGACGATCTGCGCCGAGAGGAACGCGGTCTTCGCCGCCGTGGCGCAGGGACTGACCCGGTTTCGCGCGTTGGCACTCGCCACCGTCGGCGGTGCCACCCCGTGCGGCGCCTGCCGACAAGTGCTGGCGGAGTTCTGCGACGACCTGCCGATCTGGATCGTGGATGTACACCATCCGGATCGCGTGGTGGAATCGTCGCTGAACCAACTCCTGCCCAGTCGCTTCACGCTTTGATTGTCCGAGCAAATTCGATTCTCCGATGGCGGTGGCACCAAAACGAACCTGTTCCGGCATTGACCAATAGTCTGGCCGTCAGGTATGTCACTCCCCAAATACCACCAAAATTGTCGTGCTGCTGGACAACCGGCATATTGGCGTCGCATACTTTTGGTGATGAGCCACGAAATTCACCAAACATCCCGACGAACCGCACTTCGTGGTCGCTTGTCGATGAGTTTCGGGGATTCGATGCGGAGTTGAGAAAGAAGCTGGCATGTCGTCGGAAGTGATTACGATCTTCTTCGAGAATGAACTCGAGTTTGCCCCATTTGATGGGCTTCATTTTGACGGCAACTTTGCGGCTGATGTTTTTCATGAACTCCGACAACCTGGGGCTGGTCTGGCCTACGAGGCATTTTCCCCAAAGCCAAGAAGTCTATTGTCAACGTCCGAAACGTCGCCAAGTGGGAAAATTTCCCGCCAATGTGAATTTGGCGAATTCAGTATTTCGATGAGCGAAAGCCGCACAAAATCTACAGTAGAACAGTTTTCGGAATCTGTCGCAGACGTACTGAAAGCAGTAGGAAAAGTGAGGGGCGAAAATCCGCCAGTTTTCGGCCAACGAATCACGGCACGTTCAATCTGGAAGCCAACGAAGTGTCCGAATCCGCTTGTGCTGCTCGCTGGGAATGCCTCCCGCGTGATTGACATGATTGATCCCTTCAATCGGCCACCTTCGTTTTTTGGAATGCGATTTCGGTTCACCCCAGCGGACGAAGAGGACTTGAAGGCATTTGAACGATCTGGCGGAGCCGCAAAGCACGACTTTTTGACTGTGCGGTACGAAATCTACTCAGATGACACGGAATACATCTGGATTGAAGTTGAGTCTCAGCGGTATTTCAGCGAATTCACGGATATCACAAAAACCGAAGAGATCGCCAAAAACATCTCGGAAACACACGAGTTCATGACCAACAATGGAATAGAGTTCTTGGAACAGTTCGACGTAGCTCCCCCTCCCGATGAAGAAGATGGTGAAGAAAATGATGAACAGCAAGAATGATGCGGGTGGAAAGCAGCTTTCCGGTTGGGCTACCTCTGGTTGCCGTTGGTTGCCGCGAGTTTCTCGACGGCGATTCGGACGATCCACGAACTTCAACGCTGCCCTTGATGAACCTGATGGGTCGTTCAAAGACAGTGATTTTGAAGCCGATAAAGATATACGAGAAGGCAGAGTGAGGAGCTTTCAATCCGCCGAAGACATGATCGCAAGCCTCAAGAAGCCGTGGTGATGTGCAAGGGGTATTCGTGGATATTTCCTATACATCCCTGTTTCATCGCTCATACGGAAAACTGACGCCAACACAGCAAGAGCAAATCGACGAGGCGATTCGTCGATTCTGTGCCAATCCGAAGCCGCCGTTTCCAAAAGGATGGCGTGTTCACAAGCTGCACGGCATCAAGGGCACGCCTGAAACAGACGATAGTGAGCACCCAGATGTTTGGGAGATGCATGCTCCATGACAGGTGGCGTTGATTGTGACGTTCCAGTTCTGGAAAGCTGGAGGAATCATGTTTCGCAATTGTGGTCTTCATGATGAAACACTTCAATCGCCGTGATTGTCACTCCGCCTTCCCGATCAGCGCCGCGTATTCTACTCTTCGGGCAATCGACCCGCTCATCGTCTGGAAGAACCGATTGTAATCGTCCCCCTTCCGCTCGTTGAACTGGAACGCCTGTTCCCCGAGATACCGGAGCAGATGCCACTCGTCGACCAAGATGTCGGATCCGGTCAGAGTCTGCTTGAATAACCTGCAAGAGTTCTCGATTCCATTGGTGTGGACGTCCACCTTCGACGTAGCGCACGGTATGGTCGATGAGCTTACGGACGTAGGCGTCACGCAAGCTGGTGTACGTCGGAATCGAATTGGTGTAGGCGGTTGTTGCCGCCTCAACAGTTTTCCACACGTTCGGGTCGTTGCCCATGCAGCTCGACGAAAGAATCTCGCGTCATGCCTCTGATCATTCGTGCTTTGCGGTTATCATGCCCGACCGTCACGACCGTCCGGCCCAGACTGACAGGAGCCTTGCATGCGTCAGTTCGACCTCATCCCGCTTGTCCGTCCGCTGCTCATCGGCACCGTGATCGCCATCGGTACGGCCCATGACACGAGCCGCGCCGCCGAACCGGAGTTGAGCTTCAATCGTGACATCCGCCCGATATTGTCGGCGAACTGTTTCGCCTGTCACGGATTCGACGCCAAGCAGCGCAAGGCCGACTTGCGGCTCGATGTCGCCGAGGGGGCGCTGGCCGAGCACGACGGGCGGGTCGCCATCAAGCCGAAGGACTTGGCCGGAAGCGAAGTCTGGCGGCGGTTGACTTCGGACGACCCCGATTTCGTCATGCCACCCCCGTCCACCAAGAGGAAACTGACCGACGAACAGAAGCAGACCGTTCGCCGCTGGATCGAACAGGGGGCTTCCTACCAGAAGCACTGGGCCTTCGAACCGCCCGTCCAGGCGGCGGTTCCCGCTGTGAAGAATCCGGCGTGGGGCAAGAACGAGCTGGATCGATTCATCCTGGCCAGGCTGGACCAGGCGGGATTGGCTCC
>JANMLE010000132.1:0-3787 GCA_031372385.1 Planctomycetota bacterium
CCATCCAAGCGTGGGCTCGCGAGCTGGCCGACAAGCTGCTGTCAGCCCCTGTGGCGGACAGCGTCACTTGGACGAACATTCCAGCGACGGGCGCGGCTGTGCAGGGAGACCCGTGGGTCCGCCAGAAGCGCGCGTCGGCCGATGGCAATGCCGACGCCACGTTCTGGAGCAGCCTGCCGCGCGGCGAACGATTGATGGGAACGCTGCGCAGCGGTTCGTTCGACATTCCCGCCAAGCTCAGTTTTTACTCGGCCGGGCACAATGGTCCGACGGGGCCGGCCGAGATTCCCCGCAACTTCATCCGGTTGCACGATGCCCAATCGGGTGAAGTGCTCGCCGAGGCCAAGCCGCCGCGCAACGACACGGCGCAGCGCACCGAGTGGGACTTGTCGAAGTTCATAGGTCGGCGCGGAACCATCGAACTCGTCGACGGCTTTGACGCATCCGGTTTCGCCTGGCTGGCGGTCGGCCGGTTCTCCGTCGATGTGCTGAACGATGAGCAGTTCCGTTCGCAGGCCGCGGCGATGGAACTGGTCTCGTCGTTCAAGCTCGCCGACTTCAAGCCGACGTTGGAGAAGCTCGTCCGATCAACCACTGTCGCACTCGCCACACGGCGTCAGGCGGCGGAGACTCTGGTGACGTTCGCACCGGACTCGCGCGTGACCGCGACACTCAGCGCCGTCACCGAAGCGAACGGATTAACGGCGAACGAAAAGACGCTGCTGGCGTCGTTGTCGCGCGATCCGAATGCGCTGTCGGAATCGCTGGCCGAAACGATGCTGCGGGCTCCGCGCGAGACTCAGCGCAGCCTGGCCGAAACGCTGTCCAGCGACCGGCCCGGCGCGGAGTCGCTGCTCGAACTGGCCGCCACCGGCAAAGCTTCGCCGCGCTTGTTGCTCGACCCCGTGATCCGCAATCGTCTGAACGCGCACAAACTCGACAAGCTCGATGAACGGATCGCGAAGTTGACGGCCCAATTGCCGGACGAAAACGCGCAATTGCTGAAAGTGATCGACGAACGCCGGGCTCAGTACAGTTCCGCCAACGCTTCCATCGAGAAGGGCCTGCCGCTGTTCGAGAAGAACTGCGCCATCTGTCACCAGGTCGGCGGCAAGGGACAGAAGGTGGGACCGCAACTCGACGGCATCGGCGCGCGGGGCCTCGCGCGGTTGGTCGAAGATGTGCTTGATCCGAACCGCAACGTCGACCCGGCGTTTCGCGCGACCACACTGCAAATGGCCGACGGCCGCGTCCTGGTCGGACTGATCCGCCGCAGCGAGGGGGCCACGATCGTCCTGGCCGACAGCAAGGGGAAAGAGTTCACCGTCGCCAAAGCCGACATCGAAGAACAGCAGTTGTCGTCGCTCTCCCTGATGCCGACCAACGTCAACGAGATCCTGACCCCGGAAGAGTTCCAGCACCTGATGGCCTACCTGCTGTCACAGCAGACGAAGCCGGCGGAATGAAGTCGCGTTTCGCGGGCGATCGTGAAATGTTTAGCCGCTACGCCAACGGCGTGCGCGCGATACCGGGCGAAAACCAAATCGAGCGCACGCCGTTGGCGTAGCGGTTAAACGGAGCCTACTTCGCCAGCAGCTTGGCCATCAGGAATTCATCCGCGCTGGCGAACTTGTCCGACTTGGACGTTCCCGGAATCAGCAGATGGCATTCGTGGCCGACGCTGTCCGACTTCTCCTTCAGTTTCACTCCGTAGACCGGGTGATGAATGCCGTGGCCGGCGTCCTTCGAGGGGAGCGTCATGTCGCCGCCATAGGTCATCAGCAGCGGCGGGTCGTGCGCATCGACGTGGTTGTACGGTGAGAACTCGACATACAGTTTTTTGTGCTGCTCGTAGTTCTGGAGCGCCCCCTCCATCGTCGCCTCACCGACCGCCATGTTGATCATGCGGTGCTTGAGCACGTTCGGGCCGAGCCACCCTTCGATCACCTTGGGATCGATCGACGTCTGTCCGGCCGAGACCGCGGCGGCACAGACGCGCGACGATTCGCGGAGCACCGGATCGGCCGACTTCGGATCGGCCAGGTCATCGTGCAGCAGCAGCCACATCGACGTGCAGGCCCCGGCGCTGCCACCGGTCAGGGCGATGTGTTTGGTGTCGATGTTCCACTCGGCCGCCTTCGTGCGAATGAACTGAATCGCCCGCGCGGCGTCATGCACGGGTGCCGGCAGCGGGGCTTCCCCCGTCAGACGGTAGTTGATCGCCGCGCAGGAGATTCCCTTGTCGAGATACGCCTTGTACGCCGACGTGTCCCGCTTCTTGTCGCCCCCCACCCAGCCGCCGCCGTGAATGTAAACCAGCAGCGGACGCGGCCCGTCACCCGGCGCCTTCCAGAAGTCGAGCACGTTTCGCACATGCGGGCCGTAAGAGACCTCGGCCTGCGTCGGCGCGATCTGCGCCTTGGAAGGATCGGCCGCCATCATCGATGCGGCGACAGTCACAAACGAGAACCAGGCGATGACCTTCATGAGCGAGCCCCGATTGTTTGAGTGGAGGGATGATGAACTGCGAACTCCAGCGGGTAGGTTATGCTCCGAAGTGACGCTCTTCCAGTCTCTGGCAGCGACTGTCGGACCAAAGTAGAAATGTCACAGGGTTGGCCCAGATAGAAGTGTCACATTGGGATTTCGGGGGGCGGCCCCGAAATTTGCGTTGAGGGGTGTCACTGTCCACGACGCCACGGATGGTTGGCGGCGGGCTTGTACGGGGGCTGGTTGGGGGCGGGTGGTCGGGCCTCCGGTTTGGGTTTGAGGGGACGGGTCGAGACTTCCGTCCAAGCGAGGATGTGGGCACCGAAGGTCAGCCGGAGCGTGCCGTCCAGCAGTTCACTCACCATGATTTTCTTGCGCGCCAGGGACAACGTTTGATGGACCACGCTCAACTGAAAGATGCGGTTGCACCACGACACCGTCCAGTCGTTCTGGACCACGCGTTCTGCTTGGTGACACAGCACATGCTTCAGGTTCAGACCGCGCGGAAGAGGCCGATGCAGGTTGGCCGCCGAACGAGCGGTGACGTGGAATTGACCGTTCAACTCATCCGGGTATTCGTGCTCCAAGAACTCGTTGGCCGACTCCAGCGAGTGGATCTGTTGCAGACGCAGCGCCTTCACGAAACGGTCTTGGAAGACCGCGTGTCGACGCTCCACGCGACCCTTCGCCTAAGGGCTGTGAGCCAGGATCAACTCGACCCCCAGCTCCCGCATCGCGCGGCCGAACTGCGTCAGTGGCGCGGTGTCGCGCAACGCCTCATCCACCGTGGAATCCCGCGTGGTTTCGTAAATGCCGGCCCGGTCCACGTACAGCGCGCGTGGCAATCCGTAGTGGCCGACGTACTCGCCAAACACCGTCATCGCCGCCGCCGTGGTTTCGCTCTCGAAGAACTTCGCGTGAGTCCAATTCGTCGCGTCGTCGATCAGCACCATCAGCGACGCCCGGCCGCGACGACCCTCGAACCAGTCGTGGTCCGAGCCGTCCATCTGAACCAGTTCGCCCCAACACTCGCGACGCTCACGCCACTGACGATGCGGCGCGCCACGCCGACGAGCCGACCACAGCCCCGCGCCGATCAGCCACTGACGCAGTGTCTCCTCGCTCAGCGTCTCGCCGTCGCACTTCACCAGGTACGCGACCGCCAACGTCGGACCAAAGTCGCCGTACTTCGCCCGGTGCAACTCCAGCACCCGCTCACGACACGCCGCATCCAACTGGTGGTTCGAACCCCGGTCCCGCAAGCCATGCTTCAAGCCCGCAGCACCGTCCAACTGAT
>JANMLE010000165.1:0-6408 GCA_031372385.1 Planctomycetota bacterium
GCTGCTCATCGGCGAGCCGGGGACCGCGAAGTCGTGGCTGTCCGAGCACCTCGCGGCGGCCATCAACGGGGACTCGACAAAGGTCGTTCAAGGGACGGCCGGCACGACCGAGGAGCAGATCCGGTACACGTGGAACTATGCGATGCTCATCGCGCACGGACCGAGCCACGCGGCACTCATCAAGAGTCCGATCTTCCGCGCGATGGAATCGGGCAGCCTGGCACGGTTTGAAGAAGTGACGCGCTGCGCTTCGGAAGTGCAGGACGCGCTGATCTCGCTGCTGTCCGAGAAACGCGTCTCCGTTCCCGAGCTGGAAACCGAGGTTCCGGCCGCGAAGGGTTTTTCCGTCATTGCAACCGCCAACACGCGCGACCGGGGCGTGAACGACATGTCGGCGGCACTCAAGCGGCGCTTCAACATCGTCGTGCTGCCGACGCCGCACACGCTCGAAACCGAGATGGACATCGTCCGCAAACGAGTTCGCGAACTGGCGGCCAATCTCGAATTGAGGGCCGAACTGCCCGCTGAAGACGCGATCGAAAAGGTCGTCACCGTCTTCCGCGAACTGCGGCTCGGTCAGACACTCGACGGCAAGAACAAAATCAAGACGCCGTCCGGCGTGCTCTCGACCGCCGAGGCGATTTCGGTGCTGGCCAACAGCATGGCGCTGGCCGGAAATTTCGGTTCCGGCGAAGTGACCGCGCACGACATCGCGGCCGGCCTGCAGGGTTCGATCGTGAAGGACGAGGAAAAGGACCGCGTTGTCTGGCAGGAGTATCTCGCCAACGTGATGAAGAAGCGCGGTGCCGAATGGCGTCCGCTGTTCACGTCCTGCTCGGAGCACAACACGTGAGCGCCTGGCAGATCCCGGTCTTCGGCGTGCGGCACCTGTCACCGGCGGGAGCGTGGCACTTGCGACGGTATCTCGACGAGGTGCGGCCAAAGGTCGTGCTCGTCGAGGGACTGGCCGACGCGGATGAACTCGTGCAACACATCACCCGGAAGGGGACGAAGCCGCCGATTGCCATCCTGGCCTATACCGATTCGCTTCCCGTGCGGACGCTGGTCTATCCGCTGGCACGCTACAGCCCCGAGTATCAGGCGCTGCAATGGGCGAAGGAGCATGACGCGCGCGTGGAGTTCATCGACCTGCCGTCGGACATCTTCCTCGCCTTGCAGGACGTTGAGGCTGAGTTGCGCGAACGTGCCCGGAAAGCAGCCGAGGAGGCGGCGAAGAGGCACACGGAGAACGGGGGACACGGGGAAAAGGAGAAAGACGAGACCCAAGAGTCAGATGAACCCGACGCCGACCGGTGGGCTCCCGAGCGACCGGCTTCCATCTACGATCAGTTCGCCGAACGGAGTGATGAGCCGGACTACGAGACGTATTGGGAGCGGCAGTTCGAGCACAACCGCAGCCTCAACAGCTACCGTCTGGCCGCATTTGAGTTTGGCCGGGCGTTGCGTGATCTCGAAGAAGACCGTCCGCGCTGGCGGGCCGAGAACCTCGTTCGCGAAGCCTACATGCGACGGCGGATCGAAGCGGTGCTCGCAAGCGGCGTGAAGCCCGAGAAGATCGTCGCGGTGGTCGGTGCCTTTCACGCACCGGTCCTCAACGGCGACTTCCCGGCCATGACGGACGACGAGTTGAAGTCGCTCCGCCGCCGATCGAGCAAGCTGACGCTGATGCCGTACTCGTACTTCAAGCTCTCGTCGCAATCGGGCTACGGCGCGGGGAATCTCGCGCCGGCGTACTTCGAGTTGTTGTGGGATGCGCTCGAACAGGGAGACATTCACGAACTGCCCGGCCGCTACCTGTCGCTCGTCACCCGGCATCTGCGCGAGTCGGGGACGCATCGTTCGACGGCCGAAGTGATCGAAGGGGTGCGACTGGCGCGCACGCTGTCGGCGTTGAAGGACGGCTCCGCTCCGACACTCCGCGACCTGCGCGACGCGGCCGTGACGCTGCTCGGACACGGCGAACGCTCGTCGATCCAGGAGGCTCTCGCACGAGTCGATGTCGGCACGGCCATCGGCGAACTCCCCAAGGGAGTCAGCCGAACCTCGATCCAGGAAGACTTCGAGCGAGAAATGGAGTCGCTCAAGCTCGACAGGTACAAGACGACGGTCAAGCAGGAACTGACGCTCGACCTGCGCGAGAACCGCCGCGCGAAGAGCGACGACGCGGCGTTTCTCGATCTGCACCGGTCGTCGTTCTTTCATCGGCTGCGCGTGCTGGAGATCGGCTTCGCCACGCTCGTCGCCTCCGGCCAGCAATCGACAACGTGGGCCGAGAAGTGGCACGTGCAATGGAGTCCCGAAAACGAGATCGCGCTCGTCGAAGCAGTGCTGCTCGGCGAAACCGTCGAGTTGGCGACCGGCTTCAAATTCAAGACGCAGCTTGAAAAGTGCGTCTCGATCGCCGAGGCCGCCGACCGGGTGCGCGATGCCTGCCAATGCGGCCTGATGAGTTCGATGGAGTTGGCTCGGCGACGTCTTCAGGAACTGTCGACCGAGACCTCCGAGTTCGTGGCCGTGGCTCACGCCGCGCATCAGTTGGGCCAAGTCGCCCGCTACGGCGACGTCCGGCAGTTCGATCCCGAACCGCTGCTGCCGCTCATTGAAGAGCTGTTCGTGCAGGGGACGCTCTCGCTGTTCGCTACCGCCAATTGTGACAACGCGGCGGCGGCGGCGGTGCTGGTGGCGATCGACGAACTCAACAAGGTCAGCCTCGAATTTCACGAGCGTGTCGAAGAGCCGATGTGGATCGAGCGGCTTCAGAAACTGGCCGACTCCGACGACCGCAACCCGGTCCTCTCGGGCTACGCCTGTGCCGTCTTGTTGGAACGGGGCCTGATCGCGAACGAGTCACTCGCGCGGGAAGTTTCGCGCCGCTTGTCACCCGGCATCCCGGCCGATCTGGGAGCGGGCTGGTTCGAGGGTTTGTCGAAGCGGAATCGCTACGCTCTCTTGGCGAGACAACCGTTGTGGGAACAACTCGCCGAGTACGTGACCTCGCTGGACGACGAGCAGTTCCGCCGAGCCCTCGTCTTCCTGCGTCGCGCGTTCGGCGGCTTCAGTCCGCAGGAGAAGCGGCACATCGCCGAGAATCTCGGCGAATGCTGGGGCGTCCACGCCGATGTGGCGAGCGAACTGATCGAACAACCGCTCACCGAACAGGAAGAGCAGACGTTGTCGGATTTGAACGAGTTTGATTTTGAGGATTTGTAGGACTGCGCGGGATCGCCAGCAGGCCAACCGTCATTTGCCCCATTGGTGGGACGTATGGGAATCATGGGACGGATGAGTCACTCGTGGCTCGTCAGCCCCATCAGTCCCATCAGTCCCATCAGTCCCATCAGTCCCATCGAACGCCCGACCCAAAGCCAAAAGCCAAAGACATCACCATGTCCAACCCCATCGCACCCGACCAACTCCGCCGCTGGCGGCTGATTCTCGGCAAGGACTCGCAGGAGTGCCTGTCCGGATTTGGCGCGGGCGGCTGCGCGCTGTCGGCGGACGATCAACTCATGGATGAGGCGCTCGCCGCGATTTATGACGCGACCGGCGAGGAAGGCGGAAGCGGACAGCGGCAGGCGGGGCTCGGCGGCTCGGCACCCCGGCTGGCGAAGTGGCTGGGCGATATCCGCACCTACTTCAAGGAGGATGTCGTCACCGTCATCCAGCAGGACGCCATTGAGCGGCGCGGCATGAAGCAACTGCTGTTCGAACCGGAGATGCTGAAGAACGTCCAGCCGAACGTGCAACTCGTTGGCACGCTGATGTCGCTCAAGGGGCAGATCCCCGAGCGAACCAAGGAGACCGCGCGGATGGTCGTGCGTGCGGTCGTCGATCAGATCAAGTTGCAACTCGAACAGAAGATTCGCCAGGCGGTGCTCGGAGCTCTCAACCGTAACGAGCACTCGCCGATCCCGAACGCCAGTTGCATCGACTGGAAGTGGACGATCGGCCGCAATCTGAAGAACTACAACACCGAGTTGAAGACGATCATTCCCGAGCGGGTCTACTTCTATTCGCGGGCTCAGCGGTCGAACAACTGGACTGTGATCGTCGACATGGACCAGAGCGGTTCGATGGCCGACTCGGTCGTGTACGGCGCGGTCACCGGTTCAATCTTCGCCAGCCTGCCTGCGCTCGAAACGCATGTCGTCGCGTTCGACACCGAGGTCGTCAATCTGACCGAACAGTGCGGCACCGATCCGGTTGACATGCTGTTCGGCGTGCAACTCGGCGGCGGCACCGACATCAACAAGTCGGTCGGCTACTGCGAGCAGTTCATCAAGGAACCGCGTCGCACGCTGTTCATCCTGATCACCGACCTGTTCGAGGGTGGCAATCAGGCCCAGTTGGTCAGGCGACTCGGCGACATGGTCGCTTCGGGCGTGCGAGCCATGTGTTTGCTCGCCCTCTCCGACAGCGGCGTCCCCTGCTTCGACGAGAGCCTGGCGAAGAAGCTCGCCGCGCTCGGCATCCCCTGCTTCGGCTGCACTCCGCAGAAGTTGCCGGAACTGCTGGAAGGCGCCCTCCGCGGCACCGACCTCAAAGCCCTCGCCGCCCGAGTCGCGCACAAGGGGAAGGAATAGCGGATCGCAGGGTAAGTGGCTGTGCATTTTCTACTTCCGAGAGTTACTCGGTGTGTCGCGACACGAGCGGTGTCTCCCTGCCACGGCCCGGTATCACCGCTTCGCCTTCTCATTCGCGCACCTCTTGATTCGCGCGGACCAAAACGATTGCCGCGCGAATCAAAAGGAGCGCGAATGAGGAGTGCTGTCGAACGGGAGCCACCAGACAACTGCCGCTTCGCGGCGGGCAGTTCTCGGGCGTTGTTGCCGCACAGCCCCTAAGTACCGGGGCTTCCGAGGTGTGAAATGCCGAGAATCCAAGCCTGTAGCCGAATTCGCAAGAATTCGGACGATCAGTCAGACGATCCGAATTCTTGCGAATTCGGCTACAAACGTGGAAAAACACCACCTCGGAAGCCCTGCCCCCAAGTACCGTTCGAGAATTGACTGTCGCATTGTCGCTGATCGCTCCGCGATCAGAACGTTGGATCGCGGAGCGATCCACGACAATAATTTCTCGAACGGTCCTAAGCCTCCGGCTTGCCCGCCCCACAGTTCAACCGGTTCACCGGAACAAACGCAGGGGAAAACCAGAAGGAAGACAGACGGGAAGACAGACGGAAAAGAAAACCGGGCAAGCCAGAGGCTTACCCTACGATATGAAAGGTGCAGCGATGACCGATCTCGAAGATGGCGCGACAACCCAGGTCCAGGGTTCCGGCAGTTCGGTCTACACGATCAAGAATGTCGGCGGAGTCTATTCCTGTTCGTGTCCCGCGTGGCGGAATCAATCGACGGGTATCGAACGTCGCACGTGCAAGCACATCCGCAAACTGCGCGGTGACGCCGCCGAAGAGACGCGAACCGGCGGGACGCTGGCGGTCCCAGCCAAAGCGAAGAAGACCGCGGCCGGTGATGCGGAGGGGGAAGAGGCCGCAGGCACCGAAGCGCCGGTTCTGCTGGCCGAAGCGTGGGACGGCGTGGTCGATGTTTCGGACTGGTGGATCAGCGAGAAACTCGACGGCGTGCGGGCCTATTGGGACGGATCGCAGTTTTTGTCTCGCCTGGGCAACGTCTACGCGGCCCCCGACTGGTTCACGGCGGACCTGCCAAAGGTGCCGCTCGACGGGGAACTTTGGCTCGATCGCAAGCAATTTCAGAAAACGGTCGGCATCGTGCGGCGCAAGGATCAAAGCGAACACTGGCGGCAGGTGCGCTACATCGTGTTCGATGCCCCGGCAGTTGCGGAACCGTTCGAGCAGCGGATCGAGCACCTCAACGACCTGGTCCGAAAGCATGGCCCGCAGTTCGCCGTCGCTCACGCCCAGACGCGGTGTCAGGGAATCCCGCATCTGAAGGAAGAATTGCAGCGAGTCGAAGCTCTTGGCGGCGAGGGTTTGATGCTGCGTCAGCCGGCATCGCTGTACGTGGTGGGCCGGTCATCGACACTCCTCAAGGTGAAGACCTTCCACGACGCCGAAGCCCGTGTGATCGGCCATCAACCCGGAGCCGGCCGTCACAAGGGCCGACTCGGCGCGCTGCTCGTCCGGTTGCCCGACGGGACGGAGTTCTCGGTGGGAACGGGCCTCTCAGACGCCGAGCGGGCCAGTCCGCCGCCGGTCGGATCCCTCATCACATTCCGTTTCCAGGAACTCTCTGACGGCGGAGTCCCCCGGTTTCCGTCCTACGTCGGCATCCGACAAGAGGCCGTTGTACCACCGAGGTGAACTCGGTGGCGGGGTATGCTTGGAGTTGCCGCTCGCCTTACGGAAGTCGCCACGCTCGCCAGAGCGTGGGTGATTTGGATCACACCGGCCCACGCTCT
>JANMLE010000174.1:0-15610 GCA_031372385.1 Planctomycetota bacterium
CCGGCCGGTGATGGACAGCGACAGCGTCAGCAGAATCGTCAAAACAAATCGCAGCATTGGAAACTCCCCTTGTTCGGGTCTTGAACTTTTTGATCCGGACTGCGGCGATTCATCGCCGCTTTGTTTTCTCATGTTGGTCGAATCTATCGAGAGTCGTAACGCATGTGGGCCTTTCAGAAACCTGTAAGACAGTCGTGAGCGAGTTCAACGCGGATTGTTCCATCGACCTCGCCACGGACTCGGCGATTTTCACGCGGCGCGCTGAAGGCTACTTTGGTCCGAGGCGGAGACTCGACGCACCCAACAAGCAACTCACTTCGCGCCGACACAGAACACGTGCCGGGTTCCCACCAGGAACAGCTTTCCGTTCGACGCGGCGGCCGATGCGTGATTCGGGTCGCCCAGATCGTTGATCGCCAGAACCTTGAAATCGTCCCCGGTCTGGATGACATAACTGACACCGGCGGTGGCGAAGTACAGGCGACCGGAGCCGTCGGCGATGGGACTGGCCCAACTGCTGGTCAGCTTGTCCAAGCGCTGCGCGTAGACCTGCTGGCCGGTCTCCACATCCCAGCACTTCAGGATGTTGGGTGTGTGCAGGCGATAGACGCGGTTGCCGACGATGGTCGGTGAACCGATTCCTTCGGGAACCTGGTTGACGCGCCACTTGATGTGCGTCTTCGTGACATCGCCCGAGCCCGTCGGATCGATCGCCACGCCGGGGCCGCCGCGGCCGTTGTCGCAGTAGACGATGCCGGCCCCAAACGCCGGGGACGCCGCTTCGCCGCCGCCCCGGCACGACCACAGAACCGCGCCGCTGCCGGGATCGAGGCTTTGAATTCCGCCATCCGACTCGCCACCGCCGGACGCGGCGATGATCAGTTGCGGATTGCCCGCGACGTCGATCTTCACCGGTGTGCTGTGGGCAAAACCAGCTTGCGGCAGCGGAGTCTCACGACGGATCGAGCCGTCGGCCTTGTTGTACGCGATCAACCGCGAGTCCTTCCGGTTGGTCATGGCACACAGCATCAGGACGGTGTCTTCGTGCAGGATCGGACTGCTTCCCACCGTGACATCAAAGTTGTGCGGTTTGATTTCGTTCCGCCAAGCGATCTTGCCGTCGAAGTCGATGGCCGCAATCACGGACGAACCGAAGACCACATAGACGCGTTTGCCATCGGTGGCGGGCGTGGGGGCCGCGTAGCCTCCGCCGGGTCCGCTGCGAAAGTCGTCGCGCCGCCAGGGACCGGCATCGACCTCGACATCCCACAGCAGCTTGCCGTCGGCAACGGAATAGCACAGGACATGATGTTCGGGGATGGTCGTCTTGCGATCGGTGACCGACTCCGGCCAACGGGCCGTGCAGACAAACAGTCGGTTGCCCGACACGATCGGGCTGGCATGTCCTTCGCCGACCAGCGGCGATTTCCACACGACGTTTGTGTTCTCGGTTCCGCCCCATTCGATCGGAAGGGTCGTCTGCGGCGAATGGCCGAGACCGGTGGGGCCGCGAAACTGCGGCCAGTCCTCAGCCTGAATGTCACGCAGGAGGATCGTCAGTGCCAGGCAGATGCAGGTCCATCGAACGGTAAATTGCATGTGACTTCGGGTGCCTCCGGTGGTAAGCGGACTCAATCGGCACTCACAACATCCGCCGGCGCGATGTTTGTCAACATACCTGCGAACATTTCCCGCACACCCCGTGTCTGCGGGGGAGCGACGGCATCAGGGAGACTCGTCGGTCGTCGCCGATTTCCTCTCGTCACCAAAACTCAAAGCGACCGCCATGAAGACCATCCGCACACGCAACGACTCGCCGCACCTGTCGGCTTCGGTCGCGCCGGAAGATCTCCACTGCGGGGACTACGTCGCGGCGTTGAATGTCGTTCATCAGTTCCCGTCCTTCCTGTGGTGCTGTGATTCATCCGCGGTGGCCCCGGACGAATCGGTGCAGATCCAGTTTCGGGCGCCCGGCGCCGGAACACCGCTGAAGGTCAAGGCGATCTGCCTGCCGTTCGTGTTTGTGAAGTTTCCCAACGGGAGCACCCAGACGATGGATGTGCGGCAGACTCAGTTTGTCCGGCTGAATCGCGACTACGCGGAGGCCGTCTGGAAGGCAACGAGGACGAAGAAGAAGTAGTCGATCCCGTTGATTCCAGCATCCCGGACGAAATGAACGACGGGGCGATGAATTCCTGCGAGCCACCTTGCCCGGCGCGCCGACCAATGCTCATGCGCGCTCGGATGTCACCGCTTCGCCGTCACATTCGCGCTCCTTTTGATTCGCGCGGACCAATACGATTTCCGCGCGAATCAAAAGGAGCGCGAATGAGGAACGCTGTCGAACTGCGGCGAACGTCCGACATCAGACACGCCCGGCCGGTCCGGTTGTAGTGGCGGTGCCGGTGGCGCATGTCTCGTGGCGATCTTTCCGCACGGTGTTGCTACCTTGGAGCAGGGGCATGTTCCGCATTGGCATCAATTCGATGCTAGGTTTCCTTGGTCCGCACGCTGAAGGCTCGGGCGAAGTCAGCCGGGCGACGCGCGGTCCGTGACACGGCCTTGGTGATCATGCGATGAAGATCACGGTGTGACGATCAACAATCTCTGGAGTATTCCCAAGTGACAAGTTATCTCGTGACGGGTGGGGCAGGGTTTATCGGGTCGCATCTGGCCGCGCGGCTGGTTAAAGACGGGCAGGCCGTGCGTGTGTTGGACAATCTCAGCACCGGGTCGCTGTCCAACCTGGATGCCGTGCGGGACGGCATCGACTTTCAGTTGGGCGACTTGTCCGACCTGGCGGCGGTCGAGGCGGCGGTCGACGGGGTCGAGGTCGTGTTTCACCAGGGGGCGCTGGCGTCGGTGCCGCGGAGTGTCGAGCGGCCGTTGGAGACGCATGCGGCGTGCGCGACCGGGACGGTGAACGTGCTCGACGCCTGCCGCCGGGCCGGTGTGCGGCGGGTTGTGTATGCCGCGTCGAGCAGCGCGTACGGCAACCAGAAGACGATGCCCAAGCACGAGGGTCAGGTGCCCGAGGTCTTGTCGCCGTATGCGGCGGCCAAGCTGGCGGGCGAGTTGTATTGCGAGGCGTTCGCCGCGACGTACGGGTTGGAGACGGTCCGGCTGCGGTACTTCAACGTGTTCGGGGCCGCGGCAGGATCCGAACAGCCAGTATTCGGCGGTCATTCCGCGGTTCATCGCCGCGCTGTTGAAGGGGGACCAGCCGACCATTTACGGCGACGGCAGCCAGTCGCGCGACTTCACCTTCATCGACAACGTGGTGCAGGCCAATCTGCTGGCGGCGACGGTGCCGGGGGTGGGCGGCCGCGTCTACAACTGTGCCTGCGGCGAGTCCCTCGATCTGGTGACGTTGCTGCGGATCATCTGCGACACGATGGACGTGCCGTTCGCGCCGTACTTCGCGCCGCCGCGGGTCGGTGACATCCAGCATTCGTGGGCGGACATCTCGGCCGCGGTGCGCGACCTGGGCTACCGCGTCGACGTCCCCGTGCGCGAGGGTCTGCAGCGGACGGTCGCCTGGTACGTGCAACAGCATCAACGCCAGACGCACGGTGCGCCGCAGCGCATCGTGCCGCTGGCACCCTCCGTCTGTTGAGATTGGCCCGGCCCCGGTCAACGCGGCGTTCCCATGAAAGAGACTCCAGTGAAGCACGAACTTGAATTCCATGCCGACGCACTGCCGGGGCACGTCAACCCGGATGACGAGGCCGAGCGGCTGCCGATCAACTATCTGCAACTGGCCCTCCGTCACCGGTGGTGGCTGTTGGGCGGGTTGGCGGCGGGGGCGGTGCTGGGCCATCTGGCGTACCTGAAGGCGGGGCCGGAGTACGAGGCGGTCGCGCAGATTCTGGTGTCGCGGAAGTACATGCCGCCGGTGCGCGAGAGCGAGCGGATGTTGCAGGAGACCGGCAAGCCGAGCGAGCACATTCCGCTGATCATCAGCCCGATGATCGCGGAGAAGGCGCTGGAGCTCGGGCATCTCAAAGAGTTGCCGACGTTTCAGGGCGAGCCCGATCTGGTCGAGCTGGTGCTCGACGGACTGAAGGTGAAACGGATCGCCGGTCAGGACCGGTCGCACTCGAACGTGTTGGAGATCCGCTATCCGAGCCGGGTCGCGGCCGATGCCTGCCAGGTGGTGAAGGCACTCATCGCCGCCTACGACGAGTACCTGGTCCAGCAGAGCCGCGAGCATTCCACGGAAGTCCTCGCGCTGGCCCGCAAGACGTCGGCCGACCTGCTCGACAAGCTGCATGTGCGCGAGACGGAGTACCGCGCGTTCCTGCAGACGGTCCCCGAAGAGTTCCGCTCGGCGCTCGGCCCGAAGACGCAGAACGCGCAGACGACGAACATCGCCCCGGAAGACGTGATCCACGCGCTGGGTGAGGAACGCAACCGCAACCGCATCCGCCAGGCCGAACTGATCTCGCGGCGAAAGAGCCTCGAAAACGCCCTCGCCGCCGGCGATCCGCGCGACGCCATCGAACAGGAAGTCCGCCGGTTCATGAGCCTGGACGGCCGCAACGAACGCAACAGCCGCGGCCCGGAGATCAGCATCTACCAGTCGCAACTGATCCCGCTGCTGCTGCGCGAACAGGACTTGGCGCGCGACTTCGGCCGCGACCATCCCGACCTGGTCTCGGTCCGGCAGAGCATCATCAAGGTGGTCGAGACGTTCCGCAAACTCGGCGTGCAGTTGCCCGAAGGGGTCGATGTCCCCGCCGCCGACCGCAACGTCCGCATCGACTACATCGGCATGTATCTCGATTCGCTCCGCCGGCAGTCAAACGAGCTCGACCTGAAGGACAAGGAACTGGAATCGCAGATCCAGCGCGAGGGCCGCCGCTCCAACGAGTTCTCCGGGTACCGCGCCACCGACCAGAACCTGCGCGGTGAACTGCTGCAACTGCAGGAACTGTGGCAGAAGCGGCTCGACCGCGAGGGCGAAGTCGCCATCGAAAAGGACACCAACGGCTACACCATGAAGACGCTCGCGCCGGTCAAGGAGGCGCTCGTCCTGAAGAAGCTGATGAAGTTCGACGCGGGGGGCGGCCTGTTCGGCATGTTCCTCGTGTCAGTCGTCTGCCTGCTGCGCGAGCTGAAAGACCTGACGCTGAAGAACGTCCGCGACGTCCGCACGACGCTGCGCCAACCGGTGCTCGGCAGCGTCGTCGCGTTCGACACGCCCGCCGACGACGCGGGCCAGTCGCACCTGCCGCATCCCGCGCTGCGCTACCTGCGCGCCCCGCATTCGATCGAAGCCGAAAACTACCGCTCGATCCGCACCGCGCTCCTGGTCACCGCCGAACACCACGCCGCCCGCAGCATCCTCGTCAGCAGCCCCGAACCGGGCGACGGCAAAACCACGCTGGTCTGCAACCTCGCGATCGCACTCGCGCAATCGGGCAAGCGCGTCCTGCTGGTCGACGCCGACCTGCGCCGCCCGAACGTCCACCACCTGTTCCGCGTCCCGCAACCGATCGGACTCGCCGAAGTGTTGCAGGGCGAACTCGAAGTCCTCAACGCCGTCCGCCCGACAATCATTGACGGTCTCAGCCTGATCACCGCCGGCCAAGTCCCCGCGAACCCCGCCGAACTGCTGTCGTCACCGCGCCTGCACCAAGCGCTGCGCGACGTTCGCGACGAGTTCGACTACGTCCTGATCGACGCCCCACCGCTGCTGGCCGTCAGCGACCCCTGCATCCTGGCCCGCCACACCGACGGCCTGCTGCTCGTCACGCGCATCAACAAGACCACCCGCACCGCCGCCGTCCGCACCCGCGAACTCATCGAAAACCAAAACCTCCGCACATTGGGCACCATCGCCAACGCCACCGACTCGAACCACAACCACGGCCAAAGCTACTACGGCGAATACCTCTCCGAACACCGCCAACCCGGCGCCGTGACCAACCAACGGGAACTGGTCGGCGCGTGACGCCCGGCATGCATCGCGGCGGGGTGGCCGGGGTTGGAGCCGCCTTGGGCGAAACCCCGGTAAGGAAGTGAAGTGTCGCTGTCATTGAATTGGCGATTGGTTCTCGACCAATTGTTACCCAACTCCCGACCACCGGGGCTTCCCGTTGATCCAGCCCCAGCCACCCTGCCGCCCAGGTTGATGACGCGCAACCGAATTACTTCGGTTCAATCTGAAACTCGCCGCGTCGCGCTCTTTCTCGCACTTCCTTGGCGGTCGGCTTTTGAATCTCTGCGAAATTCTTGTCTGATTTCTCGCGGGCGTGGGCTTCCAGCAGCTTCACCGCCGCTTGCAGAGTCTCGGAAACCCGTCGCTTTTCCTCCGGGTTGTCAGCGGGATACAACGAATCCAAAATCAGCAATCGCCGCTTGGCAAGCAAGACTTCGGCCTCGTGGACGTCCAACCACAGCAATTTGCGAGCAAACTCGGGCCTGATGCCGTAAATCGCCCGACCCGCAACAGGGTCTAGGAAACCGTCCTTCTCAATGGATTCCGGAGCGACTTGCACCAACCGCAGCGCGGCGTCGATGTACGACTGACGACAGACTTCGAAGTAACCCCGCCGCGACGGCAAGCCGTATCCGACGAGCGGATACTTTGTTAGCCCTTGGAATGTGTGTAGCACGCGGCGGTTCGCGTCCAACGCCTCGGCGGACTCCCAATCTTTGCTGTTCATCGCCAAGTCGTCGAATCCCGACGCCCGCAACATCGACGCTTGAGCCACCAGCGTCGTCGCCTCTTCGGCGGCGATCTTATACTCTTTCACCGCCGCCTCCTTGTCATCGAATCCTGTGACCATATAGGTGGCCGCGACCAAGCGAAATCTGACCCGTGAGAGCAAGTTGCCCTCGTACTTCGCTAATGTCGATGCCAGGTATTTGTCGAACTCGGCGCGTCCCATGTCACGCATTTTCCCGAGTTGCTTGACCCGCCCCTCGATTTCCTCCTGCGCTGTCGCCGGTTCCGGTGTTCGTGCCAGCATCTGTTCGCGATCATGGGCCGCTGTGGCGGGAGTCTCATTTTTGCCACTCTCCACGGGCGCAATCGGGGGATGCGCGGGCGCAAGTTCGAGCTTGCCGCCACGCAGTACCCAGCCCACTCCAAACGCTACGGAACACGCGAATACATGGCTGATCACGATGGTCACAACGCGGGCTCTCATGGTGAAGTCACCTGCATGTAAGGGACTGGACTCCACTTATTCTGAAGCATTTGCCACTTGGCTTTGTACGTAATCGTATTCGTGGGAGCGGCGATATCTTGCTTGTCGGGGTCCGCCGCAATCGTCGCTGCGCAGGAATATGTCTGCGAGAAATTCGCAGTAATGTCGACATTCACACCCGGCACCATTTTCGCTGCTACCCGTACCGCATTATTACCGTAATACGTATCTGGTATCTTGTCCTCTGCGTCGATCACAAATGTCGAGTCGAAGATGCCGCTGCCGCTGTTCACGACGTACTCCACGATGGCGTCAACGGTGGGCGCATCGCCATTGTTCAGTTGTGCAATTTTGGCGACCGTGTCCGGATCAAAGCTGTCTGCCGTGAGCACGCCCCCGGCCAAGTAATCCTTGTAGACAATGTCTTCGTCGACAAGAATACCGGTGTAGTCCGCCATCCCGTCAATTCCCAGATCCGGACCAAATCTGTAGATATTCTGAATGATGCCGTCCCCAGGACCACATTCGGTGCCGGCCGGGATCACTAAAATGATCTCTCGGAGAACACCTTGGAAACCGTTATCGTAAATTTGATGCATGAGAGTCATCCTCTTTGGCGCAGCCCGGTTCACGGCAGAATTCAGCACAGTCACAACTGACGTTGTTTTTCCATCGGCAATTGTCGAATCCACAGTTGCCTCGAACTCATCCGTGACTTTGAACTCGCATTGATCGTCCAACTCAATCTCGAACTTGACCGCCGGCAGCCCTCCCTGCCAAACGCTGTCAATTCGGACCTTGAAATTCGGCGACTAAAAGACATTGCAGTCGCCCGATTCCCGCGAGTTAAAGCCGAGAGACACCGTCAATTGGTCTACCGGCATTCCATTTTTGTCGACCAGTATCGCGTTGGAGATCGCCTTCACCTTGGCGATCACGCTGACCTTCTTGATGTCGTCCATCCGAACTGTTTTCATTTCGGCAGTTGTTCTGTACTGTTGTTTTTCGTCTTTGTCGTAAAGCCTGACCGTGCAACTGACGTACTGCCCCGGCAGTGGATAGATCTTGGAACTGTTGCCAATGAACGGCACCATTTGGACTTCGAACCTGGCCGCATTTCTTCGGTTGAAAAATGCAATGTAGCTCTTCACTTTGACGGCTTTCTGCTTTGCTGCCCCTGCTTGGGTGAATGCACGGAGCACGTAATCGCCTGGATCCGGAAGTACTACTTGGAGCATTTCGCCAATTCCCAACAGCATCAGGCGTTCCCCTTCGGAATTCAGCAGCTCCCATTGTGGGACATCCATGTAAAACGACTTGTCTTCGGGGTCCGGTATCGCCCGCAATTGAAAGGGGAACCCCGCCAACTTCACCAGCGGCTCGCTGTCATCGGGGAATTCCCCCTCGGGGTCGGTGTCCGTGTCGACGATCTTCAGGATGCCGACGGGATGCGCGTCGATGTCGATGGGTTGCGAACTGGTGCCCGAGGTGGCGGTGAGCGTATAGGTGCCCTCGACATCCGGCGTGAACGAACAGGACTCGCCGGAAGTGAAGGGTTGGCCGGACATCGCCAGGAGCTGAAACGACGAGCCGTTGGGGGCGGCGGTGAATCTCCATGACGGTGCGGATGCAAACATGCCATCCGCCGGATCGGGGAGGGCTTGCAGGGTGACTCCATTGCCAACGTACTTTTGCAGGGGCGGCGTGTCGTCGTCCTCAGCCCCTTCCGGATCGCTGTCGGTGTCGATGATGCGGGCGATCAGCACGGGTGGCGGTCCACTCTTGACGATCAGCACGTCCTGCGAGACGCGTCCGCCGGAGTTGTGCTGGAACGAGCAGGTGAGTTCCTGTTGGCCGTTGAACGTGTTGGCGGCGCGGATGGTGACCGGGAAGCAGTCTGCCCCGCCCACATCGTGTTCGCCGCCCGAGACGACTTGGATGTCGCTGTTGGCCGACTTCACGGTCAGCTTGCCCGGCTGCTGGTGTTTGACGGTGACCCAGACCGTCGCCTCACCCCCCGGCGCGATCGAGACTTCGCCCTCTTCCAGCGATTCGCAGGCCCCCGGCATGCCACCCATCATGCCACCCATCATGCCCATCGGATCGCACGTCGACGGGGCGGGGGGAAACGTCGCGTTGGCGATGGTGAAGTTGAAGCCCCGCATCATGAGCGCGGCCGGATCCCCGTTGATGTAGAAACCCCAGCCGACCATGCAACCGAGCGTGTCTTCCGAGACGCCGTGGATGACGAGCGACAGGCTGGAACTGCCCGGCGCGCTCTGCCCGTAGGTCGACATCGACCATCCCGATTGACCCGACATGCCGCCGTACAGAACTCCGGCGGACGACACATCGGCCACCCCCATCTGCAACGTCACCTGCAGGTCGCGCGGACCGGGCTTCCAATGGGGTAAACCGTCGTTGACCTGCTGGTCGAAGTTCACATCGATCCAGATCGGGAACGGGTTCGGGGTGGGATCGTCGCCGCGCACGGCGGAGGCGAGGGCCAGGATCAGGCTGACGGTCAGCAGCGGGCGTTGCAGGCGCGGTTGCATGGGAGGGGTCTCCGGGAAGAGTGAAGGGTGAAGAGAGCATGCGTCTGGTGGTCACTTGAACGCGGGCTTGGGGCGGGCGAGTTCGCTTTGCACTTTTTTCATGTGGCTGTCGATCAGCCTGTTGAACGGTGAATCGGGGAAGCGTTTCTTGGCGTCGTCGTAGGCGGACTTCGCCTTGTCCCACTGTTTGGTGTTCTCGTGGGCGACGCCGATGAAGTACGCGGCGCGCGGACCGTGCCCGCTGCCGGGATGCTGATCGAGAACGCGGGTCCAGAGCGGCACCGCCTTGTCGCCGTTTTGAAAGCTGTTCCATTCGAGGTTGGCGTGCAGGACCAGCGCGTCGTCGGCCCAGTCGGACTGCGGGGCGAGCTTCACCGACTGTTCGTAGTCCCGGACGATCAGTTTGAAATCGCGTTCCAAAGGGTTCGTCATCCGGAAGCGGGCGAAGCCGCGATGAAGATACGCGAAGCTCCGCCGCGGATCGCTGACGGCCACACTTGGCTTGCTGTCCGTCGCGGGCGGCTTGCTGCCGGACGGCGGCTTCAGCAGCGCGTCCCACAACCGCAGCGCGCGGTCCAGTTGCCGGCTGTCGCCGATCATCACCGCCAGCCGGATCAGCGCGACCGTTTCGGCGGGGCCGCTCGTCACGGGATCGGCGAGCGTCAACAGGAGCTGGTTCGTCAGACTGCGGTTGGCCGCGGCGGCCAGTGGCGTCGTCGGATCAAAGCCCAGTCCATTGGCGAGCAGGAACTCGGCCTTCGCGCGGGCCGAGTTGCCACGCAGCGCGTGGAGCAGCCCCATCCGCAACCGCACATCGGCGGCGATGGTGGCCGTGCGCGCGCTGCCAACTCGGGTTCCTGCGGCGTGACGGACGTCGGGGATGCCGCTAATTCCTCGGGGGACTCACGCCGGCCCGCGGAACCGTCTTCAACCACAGCGTGGCCGGGCCGAGCCATTCCTCCGCGCGGGTCAGGCTCAATTCGTGTTCCAGTGCGAGGTCAAACAGGAACAGCCGCGCTTCGACGGCCCAGACGCTGGACGAACGCTCGACCGCGACACGCTCAAACGTCTTCACCGCCTCGGCCAGCTTCAGCGCATCGGTCTGCAGGGCACCCGCGACCACCAGCGCCGCCGCCTGGATTTCATCCTCAGTTTCCGTGGACGCTCGTTGAAGCCACGCGGATGCCGACTTGTCGGCTTCCCGTCGTCGGCTCGCCCGATCGTTCAATGGTCCGCGCAGTTGCCGCTCGATTCCCTCGCGCACACCAGCCGGCATGTTCGGCGGGAATCCGGGTATGGCGGGTGAACCGTTGGCAGCCTTCGCGTCCAGCTTGCCAGCGGGCTTGTTCAAGGGTTTGTTCAACGGCTTGGCGGATTTCGGCGTCGCGGGTTTCGTCTGCCCGGCCACTGGCGCTCCCAGCGCGAAAGCCAATGCGACAACCGCACTGATTGCGAATGCGCCAAGCATCGCGCTGCGGCCTCGGTGAATCATCGAAATGAGCATGGTGATGGTCCCTCAAGTTGAAGCGATCAGCCGATCCGAGAAAATGCAGCGAACGTGTCCCGTGACAACCCCGCGCGCTTTCCAAGCTCACCGCGCCGCGCTGATCGCGATGCATGCGCGAATCAAAACGCAGCGACAGTTATTTGAGTGGAGAAAATGGAAACCGGAAACAGTCATCTGAGTGATCTGATGAGATAGGCGATCCTAGAAACAACCATCAGAAACATGCGAATGTGGCGAGCAGTATTGCCTGGAGGATTTCGATAATCCAACGGGTTGCTTCGAAGATGCGCCGTGTTTCGTGAAAACAGCCGAACCACATCACTCTTCACGCAACTGCCACGAACTGCTCAAACAGATGTCCGCGGTTCCGCAACTTGCCGAACCGACCCTCGTCAGTGGAAACAAATGACACTCCGCCAATGACTTTTCTTTCTTCCCGATCGAGTGCATCATCGCGATCGAGCACCCGCGGCGTTTTCACCGACGATTCGATCCTTGCAGGATTCCAGCCAGTGGCGCAGAAGAAGCCGGCCAAAGAACTCATCCGCTGCCCGTGGGCGGCGGATGAATTGTCGATCGATTATCACGACCGCGAATGGGGCGTACCGGTGTTCGACGACCGGTTGCTGTTCGAATTCCTGATCCTCGAAGGCGCCCAGGCGGGGCTCAGTTGGTCGACGATCCTGAAGAAGCGGCAGAATTACCGGGACGCCTTTGACCAATTCGATCCCGCCATCGTCGCCACGTACGGAACAGCGCAGCAGGAACGTCTGATGTCCAATGCGGGGATCGTCCGCAACCGGCTGAAGATCGGCTCGGCGATCGGCAACGCGCAGGCATTTCTGGCGGTGCAGCGGGAATTCGGCGGCTTTCACAACCACATCTGGAGCTTCGTCGACGGTCAACCGATCCAGACCGCGCGGCAATCGATGCGGGACGTTCCGGCCAGCACGGCCGAGTCGGACGCGATGAGCAGGGATCTGAAGCGCCGCGGCTTCCGGTTTGTCGGGACCACGATCTGCTATGCCTTCATGCAGGCGGTCGGCATGGTCAACGATCACGTGGTGGACTGTTTCCGCCACGCGCCATTGCGCGGCTGAAACCGGCTCAGTCTTGGACGGGTCACGTATTGCGATGACCGTCTGTTGCCACGCGGTGTCGCCAGTGACTACCGCGGTCATTCCGACTTCACCGCCGCGCCGACTTTGGTCACCGTGCCGAGGCTCTGCAGGTGGGCGTACAGGTCCGCGTAGTCCTGCGGGGAGAGATCCTTGAGCAGGCCGGCCGGCATCAGTGAGACCGGCGACTTGCGTTTCTCTTCGACCTGCGAGGTTTCGAGCCGGAATGTCTGACCGGTTCCGTTGCGCAGGATGAAGCCGTCGACCGATTCGTAAATCACCAAACCGGAGTACGTCTTGCCGTCCTTTGTCTGGGCAATGGTGGTCTGGTAGCGCGCCGAGACATCGCGGCTGGGGATCGCGATCGCGATGAACAAGTCGTCCCTGGAAAAGCGGCTCGCCGCGCCCGACAGGTCGGGACCGAGGGCGCCGCTGGCCGAGTGACACTGCACGCAGGCGCGGCGCGTGGACAACTCGGCCCCGCGCGCCGCATCCCCCTTCGACCAATCGACCTCCTTGAGCGTCGCCATCAACCGGGCCTGTTCGCCGCCGGTGTCACCGAGATGCGACGCCGTTTCCGCGGGCCACTTCTGCTGACACCATCCGGTCCAAGCGGCGATCGTGTCGGGTTGCGGACGATGTCCCTCTTTCCCCGTGATGAACGGGAATCGCTGACCGGTGTTCCGCTCCAACAGCCTGACGACGTTCTCTCGCAGGGCATATTCGCTCGCGTCGGAGCCCAAGCGCCGGAGTGACTTCAGCAGGGCCAGTTGTTCATCCGGCTTGTCGTCCGGTCCGAGTTTTTCCAAGGCGGTCAGGCAGGCGGTCAGCACTTCGGTCTGTGACCAATCGAGCCCCGCGATGAACCGCTCGCGATCCGCCGGTTCCGGGTTGCGGGCGAGCACCACCAGCACCGCCCCACGCACCGCGTACCTGTCGAACTGCGCACGCAGCAGAATCCGATGGGCGGGCTCGGTGGAATCGGCCAGCGCGAACACCACTTCGTTGGACCAGGCATAGTCCTTGTCGGCCGCGATCTGCTTCGCGAACGCGGCACGGGCGACCGGCAACAATTCGGGGGCCATCTGGTTCAGAAACACTGTGTGTCCCGGTCGGCCGAACGAGGGATGGCCAACCAGCGCCGCGGCCAGGTAATCATCAGCCAAGGCGAGTGTCACCCAGATGTCCTTGAGCCGGTCGCTCCAGCTCGCATCCTGATGCAGGCCGCGCGCGACCACCTTGGCTTCCAGTTGAACCAGCGACTTCACGAGCGCGTCGCGCTGCTTGACGGAGTGCGTCAGCGGGAACCGGGCCAGCACCGCCAGACGGTGAATGTCGTCGATCGGATCGGTCTCGTCGGTCAGCTCCGCAGTGACGGCATCGACCAGCCGGCCATTGAACGAAGTCAGCATCGCCAGCAGCCGGAGCAGTTCGCGATCGAGCGGAATGTCGCCGGTGGGATACAGCGCCGCCAACTCGGTGCGGAGCGTATCGAGGTCGCGTTCAAACGGTTCCAGATCAATGCGGCTGGCATAGCCGTCGAACGTCGGCAGGTGACCGGCGGCCGGTCCGAAATCACCGAGGGCGATCTGCACCAGGCGCACGGCGTCGCGTTTCATCTCGATGTCGTAGCCCTTCGTCTTCAGGACCGAGATCGCGAGCGACGGGACGATGCTCTGGATGCGGGCCTGATCGAGCTTCGGGCGTTTCAGCCAGCCGTGGGCATAACTGACAACGGCCCGCGCGCCGACCTTGGTCGCTTCGTTGGACAGGATGGGCAGCAGAGATTCGTCCAGCCGACCGACGACTTGCGCCGCCAGCCAGCGATTGAATCGCTCGCCACTCCCCAGACACCGGGCTAGGCTGGGAAGCAGCTTGGCCCAATCGACCGCTTGAGGCGACACGCATTGGCAGGTTTCCAACGCCGCGCGCCGCACGAGAGGATGAGCATCATCCAAGTATTGCGTCAGGATCGCGGTCTCATATTTCGGCTGTGATGTCCGGCCATATGCCCAGATCGCCCGGGCGCGGACCTCGGCCGATTCGCACTTCGCAAGACTTCGCAACGATTCGACATCGACGCCCTGAAACAGCTCGGTCAAAACTTCGATGGCGCGCACGCGATTGGCCGACGACTGCTTGTCATTCAACGCGGCCTCACGGAACGGTGCCGCACCCAATTCCTTCGCCAACGGTGTCCACTTGGCCCGTGACCAACTGTTCAATGGTTGCGGAGCTTCCAACACTTCAGCGAGCTTGGTCTCGGCCGTTTGCGGCACGGGACTCAGCCGATCCGCCAGTTCCTTCGCCCCCGCCACATGCCGAATCCGGTAGACGGCTCCGCGACTTCCACGACCGCCGACACTGACGTAGAGCGAACCATCCGGACCAACCTCCGCATCGGTCGGAGCAAACCCGTGCTGTCCGACGGCGGTCATGAACAGTTCCGGCTCCGTCTTCCACGTTTCCCCCGCTTGCTTCAAGGGGAGGGCGTGGACCCGGCCGTAGCTCCAATCGAGGGCGAACAGGGCACCGCGATATTTCTCGGGGAATTGCGTGTGCCGGTAACAGGCGACCCCGGTCGGCGAGCCCCGTCCGAACGACGCCACCAGCGGCGGCATGTCGAACGTCACGTCGGGCCGCATCCAACTCTTGCTGACCCAGCCATGATCGGCACCCGGCAACACGTGGAACACGCGCGTCGGCCGATACCACGGCAGTGAGACTTCCCGCTCCTCGTCGCTGTCGTAGGTGAACAAGTCCCCCTGCGGATTGAAGGCGAAGTCGTAGGCGTTGCGCAGCCCGTGGGCCAGCAGTTCGGCGGCCGACAGATCCGGCTTCAGCCGAAACAGCACTCCCGCGCGCGGCTGTTTGATCGGCGAATCGGGCAGCGTGGTGTAGCGTTCGTTGATCCCGGCGTTGTTCCCGGCGATCACGTACCACCAGCCATCCGGTCCCTGCTGGATGGAATGGACGTCGTGTTCACCGCCCGACTTGGTTCGCAGGAAGACATCCGGCGGACCGTCGGCGCGGTCATCGCCGTTGGTGTCGCGAAACCGCAGCAGGCCGCCATCGCCGATGCAGATCAGGGACCGCCCGTGAAAGTACATCCCCTGCGCGCCGTTCTTCGGCAGATCCGAGAACAGCCTGGCTTCGTCCGCTTTGCCGTCGCCATCCTTGTCGACCAGGATCTTGATGTATCCAGCACCGGCCACCACGACGCGGCCCTGCGAATCGATCGTCATCGAATAGATGTCGTGCGCGAGATCGTCG
>JANMLE010000183.1:0-6677 GCA_031372385.1 Planctomycetota bacterium
GGCGAAGGCTCGATTCAAGATGATCGCGACCGACGGCGTCTTCTCGATGGACGGCACCATCGCCAACCTCCCCGCGATTTGCGAGCTGGCCGACAAGCACAAGGCCCTCGTGATGGTCGACGATTCGCACGCGGTCGGCTTCATGGGGAAGACCGGCCGCGGGACGCATGAGTTGCACGGCGTGATGGGTCGAATTGATGTCCTCACCGGAACGCTGGGAAAGGCGCTCGTCGGAGCCAGCGGCGGCTACACGAGAGGCCGGAAATAGATCATCGACCTGCTGCGGCAACGCTCGCGACCGTATCTGTTCTCGAACACGCTCGCGCCGACCATTGCGGGGGCGTCGCTCAAGGTGCTGGAGATGCTCGGTCAATCGACGGCCCTGCGCGACAAGCTCGAAGCGAACACGACGTTCTTCCGCAGCGAGATGACCACGCGCGGCTTCAACATCCTGCCGGGGACGCACCCGATCTCACCGATCATGCTCGGTGATGCGGCGCT
The DNA here is from genome assembly GCA_031372385.1 of Planctomycetota bacterium. Classification (GTDB taxonomy): domain Bacteria; phylum Planctomycetota; class Planctomycetia; order Planctomycetales; family Planctomycetaceae; genus Schlesneria. The sequence goes on from JANMLE010000183.1 coordinate 502, forward strand.
GGCGACGAGGTTTGCCGATGCGGCGCTGACTCGCGGCGTCTACGTGATCGGCTTCAGCTACCCCGTCGTCCCGCAGGGCAAGGCGCGGATCAGAACGCAGATTTCCGCTGCCCACTCACGCGAGGATCTGGAATTTGCAGTCGGCGTCTTCGACGAGGTGCGAACGGAGTTGGGACTGTGACGCACCGCGCGAGCACATGCCGCGCGGTGCCGTCATGCATTGGTGGTCGAATTCGCCACGCGACAGCAGCGATGGGCCGCGGAAGTCAGTCCACGGATCGGGACTGACTCCACATCGTCGCCACGCTCGCCAGAGCGTGGGCGCAGCGGCGTTGCAGTCAGAATCCCACAGTCTGGCGACCGTGGCTACCTCAAGAAAGTGTCCGGGGGCTGACGCCGCCCCGCTCACCAGATCCTGTGATTGTCCACGGATCACTTGAGCCCAAAGCAATACAGCGCCTTCGCCGTGCGCAGATAGATCCGGCCATCGACCAGGGCCGGGGTGGCGTAGACATCTTCCTTGAAGTCGGCCGTGTGGAGAACTACGGCTTTGTCGGTGGCGCTGAGCACCGTCAGCCGGCCGATCTCGTCGAGCAGATAGACCTTGCCGTCGCCCGAGACCGGTGAGGCGTAGTAGCTGTCGCTGGCTTCCAGCCGGAGTTGCTTCAGGGACTTGCCGGTCTTCGCGTTGAGACATTGCAGCACGCCGCCATCCTTCACGGTGAAGATCAGTCCGTTGACGTACAGCGGCGACGCGCAGAACGGAACCAGGCGCTCGTGCCGCCAGAGGACGCTGGTGTCGGTCGCCTCACCCTTCGCTCCCGGCTTGATGGCCAGCACCATGTTTTTGCCTTCGGCGAACAGGCCACGGAAGTATTCGTACTCGGCCGGTGTGACCCTTCCATCCTTGTTGCGGTCGACCTGGGAAAAGCGTTGGTGGATCGGACCGTCCTTCAATTCGGATTCTTCCAGCGTGCCGCTCTTGTCCGTGTCCTTGTAGGCGACGGACTCATACGGTTCGACACCGATCCGCTCGTTGTCGTCACCGCCCGCGGCCCAGCCGGCCACATACAAGTTGCCGTCGTCGCCGATCGTCGGTGAACAGGAGACCATGCGCGAGATGCCCCGGACGGTCCACGCTTCCTGGCCGGTTTCCAAGTCGTAGCCGACGACCCGCAGCGTGGCCGCGATGACGATCTGCTTCTTGCCGGCGTTGTCCCACAGGATCGGTGTGCAGTAGTTGCGGGGGAACTCGGACCGGTCGACATTCCAGATCGTCTCGCCCGTCTTCTTGTCGATCGCCATCACGAACGAATCGAGATCGTGGTCCTGGCACAGAATGATCCGATCGCCAACGATCAATGGGGAACTGCCCGCTCCGAAGTCATTGATGAACGGTCCCATCGGCTTGGACCAGAGCAGCTTGCCGCTGTGGTCGTAGCAGTACAGGCCGCTCGATCCGAAGAAACTGACGACGACGTCGGCATCCGCACAGGGGCTGCTTTGGGCATGGCTGCCGATCTTGTGGATCCGTTCGAGTTTCTCGAAGGGAGCGGTCGCCTCCCACTGGATCTTGCCCGTCGCGCGATCCAGCCCGAATGTCAGCAGTTCCTTCTTCGCGTCGCCGCGAATGCCGGTGACAAAGATCCGGTTCCCGACGATGGCAGGAGACGAGTGGCCGGGCGGAAGCTCGATGCGCCACATCAGATTCTGGTCCGGTCCAATTTCGGCCGGCAGCTTGTCGGTGGCGGGAGCCAGCCCGGTCCCCAGCGACCCGCGGAACCGGGACCAATCACCCGCGTGAGCGACGATCACCGTGTCCATCAAGACCGCAGCCAATGCCAGCGCCACGATGCGTCGGCGCGAGATCCATCCAAGCATGATGCAGACTCCAGCAGGGAACGGAACAACACGTCTGTCGAGGGACCGCATGATATCGGTCGCAGGCGCGCGGCGGGAGGCTGGAGGCCCGAGAGTGGCCGACGAAACTCAATGATCTTTCTGCCTCTGTCTTTCTGTCTGCCTCTTCCTGAACCGACAAGTCAGGGAGACAGAAAGAGCGAGGCAGAACGATGAACACCGATGAAGACCTGGTGAAGTCTTGGAAGTAAACGACGCACACCGCTTGGCGTGAAGCACGCGACCCGGGCCGCCTCCCCACCCGCGAAGCGGAGCTTCGAAAGCGGGCGTTCCCAAGCGGGAGCTGGGGAACGAGGAAGACGGATGAGTGACTTGTGCGTAATGCGTCCCAAGCGACGTCGGACACATTCGTGTCGGTTTGGATCGGCACATCAATAACTGCCGTAGCATGGACGCCTCGTCAGTGCGGCCCCATTTCACAGATGGCCTCGATTTCCCGCACGGACGAGGCGTCCATGCTACGGTTGGTTCTCGCCAAATCCTGACCGTTGTTCATGCGCCGCCCCTTACGGTTTGAGGAAGCGATCGAGAAACTCGTACGCCTTTTGACGGGCGGGCGGCGGGAAGGCGTGCTTTGTCGGGGGATAGTGCGCGGCGAGGCGTTCCGGGACACCGTACCGCCGGTACACGGAGGCCGCCGTTCCGATGATGTCGCGGACGCCGGAGACATCGAAGTCATCGTCCTGCTCGGCGGCACACGCCAGAAATGCGCGGGGGGCGAAGGACGCGACGATTTCATCAAAATCGAAGGGGACTCGGGCGGCATCGTTGCCGAACTCCGACGCGATGCGGGGCATGTAGGTCGGTCCGGTCCAACTCGGCAGATCATCCTTGCGAAACGTGGTGAAGCCGCAGCTTGACACGATCGCTTTCAGCCGCGGTTCGAACCGCGCAGTGAACATCGTGCTGTGTCCGCCGAGTGAATGCCCGATGACTCCGATCCGGTCGCGATCCACCTCGGGAAGAGTCTGCAGTACATCGACCGCCCGGATGTTGTCCCACACCGCTTTCATGGACCCGCTGGCGTACGTCTTCTTCGTGGAAAAGTTGTACGGATGCTCACCGAACGACGGGTAGTCGGGAGCGATAACAACGTATCCGCGTTCCGCCAGTTCCAGTGCATACTTCAGATCCGGATCACCGCGGAGTCCCGCAGGCTCGTCCTTGCCGAATCGGGTCGTCTGATGCAGACACAACACCGCGGGCCGCTTGCCGGCAGGCGGCTCGACCTGGAACATCACGTACGCGGGGACTCGGTCGTCGATGTCCGACTGGTAGGTGATCTTGCGGCGCACCAGCCCGCCCACGCGAACCTCCTCGATCGTCTTCACATCCAGTGCCAACGGTTGGTCCGGTTTCGGCAGCGGACCCATGACACGCTGGACGTTGTCGAGGATGTGCTGCCGCCGGATCAGCCAGTCGGCCACCGTGCCAATCGGATGGGACGCCCCCTTCGCATCGCGGTAGTGGGTCAGATCGGCGTGGTTGGGATAATCGATCGGCACGGTTGAGGACGGCCTGTTCCCGGCCGCCTGTTGCGAGGGTTCATCGGCAAGCGCGAGGAACCCGATGGACGACAGCAAGCCCAGCAAAATGGGAACGAAGCAGGAGGGGCATTTCATCACGGGACATCCGAATGTTCTGGCTCGATCCGCGCGGGAACTCGGGGACGTGGGATGGTGGATGCCTTTCGGCACCGTTGACCCTCTTGCTGTAGCTGAATTCGCAAGAATTCAGATCGCGGAGGACGACTCCCAAAATTCGACGAATGTCAAAACCACTGAATTCTTGCGAATTCAGCCACGACAAATGGTTAACGGACGTTTCCGACAAAAGTCGCTTGGACAGCGCTTCGTAGCACGGACGCCTCGTCCGTGCGCGAAAGTCAGGGGCGATTTCAGACGCACGGACGAGGCGTCCGTGCTACGGGGCCTGTTGTCGGTCACGTCATGCATACTCCAAGCGGCCGGAAATGACCGATGCGCGACGTCAATTTCCGCCGCGAGTGGTATGGCAGCCTGATGAAAAACTGGCTCTCCGCCATTCCTGTTGAACAACACCCGTGAGCGGCAAGGCGCTAGCCGCCGGTCATGCACGAAATCACCGGCGGCTAGCGCCTTGCCGCTCACGTCACACAACTTTCAACAGGAATGGCGGAGAGCCTGAAAAACTCGTGGAGTACGATTTCATCGTGCTTGTTTCCCGCAGAAAACGGGCTCGTTGGAAACGTACCCCACGTTGATCAACAGCCAGGTCGCCTTGCCGCTGGCCGTTCTGACTGACGCTAGGCGGCCCAGTCCGCACAGAGCACTTCGGCTTGTTCCAGCACCAGCTTGGTGGCTTCGTCTTGCAGGTCGGGCGGGTAGCCGTGCTTCTTCAAAATGCGGCGGACCATGACTCGGATCTTGGCTCGGGCCGATTCGCGGACGGTCCAATCGATGCTGACGCTGTGTCGCACGCTGGTGACAAGTTCGACGGCAATCACTTTGAGCTCGTCGTTGCCCAGCGCCTGCACCGCGCTGTCGTTCTGGGCCAGCGCGTCGTAAAAGCAGATCTCGTCGTTGTTCAGCCCCAGTTGCTCACCGCGCTGGCCCGCGTCACGCAGGTCTTTGGCGAGGTCGATCATTTCTTGAATGACTTCGAGGCTCGTGATCGCCCGGTTGTGGTACGAGTTCAGCGTCGATTGCAGCATCTCCGAAAACTTCCGCGATTGGATCACGTTCTGTTTGTGACGAACCTTGATCTCGTCGCTGAGCAACTTGCGAAGGAGTTCAACCGCGACGTTCTTGTACGGCAGCCGGCGGACTTCATCCAAGAACTCGTCGGACAGGATCGAGATGTCCGGGCGTTTCATGCCGGCGGCGGCGAAGATGTCGATCACGTTGTCATCCGCCGACATCACCGCTTTGGAAACAAGCTGCCGAACGGCCAGATCGAGTTCTGATGCCGACTGGCTGCTCTCGCCGTACTTGCGGAACATCGTCGCCACGATCTGAAAGAACGCGATGTCTTCGCGGATGCGCATCGACTCGGAGTCTGTTGGACAAAGCGCGTAAGCCTGCGACAGGTTCGACACATGACCGAGCCACCGGGTCTTGCCATCGTCCTGTCCGAGGACATGATCCTGTGCGGCCTGTGGCAACGTGACCCGTTCGGCCGGAGTGCCGCTGATCCACTGGGACCAATCGAAGCCGTGCAGCATGTCACCGCATTGCTCGTGGTGCGTGAGCAGCGCGGCGACCGCCTCGGACGTGTCGATCGTCGTCTGTCCTCGACCGCCGCTTTCGGTGTAGGTCCGCAACGCCTTCTTCAAGGCGTCGCCGATGCCGAGGTAATTGACCACCAGCCCGCCCGGCTTCTCTTTGAAGACGCGATTCACGCGGGCAATCGCCTGCATCAGGCCGTGTCCCTGCATCGGCTTGTCGACGTACATCGTGTGCAGGCACGGGACATCGAAGCCGGTCAGCCACATGTCGCGGACGATGACCAGCCGGAAGTCGCTCGTCGGGTCTTTGAATCGCGTGGCCAGTGTGCGCCGACGATCCTTCGTGCGGATGTGTTGCTGCCATTGATCACCGTCGGAGGCCGAGCCGGTCATGACGACCTTCAAGACTCCCTGCTCGTCGGCTTCATTGTGCCAATCGGGGCGCAACTTGATCAGCGCGTTGTAGAGGTCCACGCAAATGCGGCGGCTCATGCAGACGATCATCCCTTTGCCGTCCACGCCGATCCGCAGCATCGCCTCCTGCCGAAGTTCAAAGTGTTCGACCAGATCGCGAGCCAGCATCCCGATCCGTTCGTCGTCGCCGACCATCGCCTCCAGCGCGGCCCATTTGGTCTTGAGCTTCTCCTTGGTCGTCAGCTCTTCCGACTCGGTGATCTCTTCAAAATCGTCGTCGATCGTTTCGAGGCGGGCGTCGTCCAGAGTCAGCTTAATGACGCGGCTTTCGTAGTAGATCGGCTTCGTCGCCCCGTCATCGACCGCGCGTTGGATGTCGTAGACGCTGACGTAATCGCCGAACACGGCGCGCGTGTTCTTGTCGGTCAGTTCGATCGGCGTGCCGGTGAAGCCGATGAACGAGGCATTGGGCATGGCGTCGCGGATGTTGCGGGCAAAGCCATACGACACCTTCCCCGTTTCCTTGTCGTGCCGCGCGTAGAAGCCGTACTGGCTGCGATGCGCTTCATCAGCGATGACGACGACGTTGCTGCGGTTAGTGAGCAACGGAAACTGCCCGTCGGCCTCGGCAAACTTG
>JANMLE010000195.1:0-1125 GCA_031372385.1 Planctomycetota bacterium
GGTGGCCGCCCTGTGTCCTCCGTACTCGAATGCCCTTGCGGGAGCCTGATCGTGGCCGATCCCATCCGAATCAATTCGAAAGACCTGTTCTCACCGGAAGTGGATTCGTACCTGGAAACACAGGAATACCTGCGCCACGACGTGGGCGAACTGGAGCCGCAGTCGTGGTTCGGAAAGATCGTCTTTTCAAGCTGGTTCTATCTGGCGGTCTGCAGCGCGGTCGGTGCATTTGTCGGCTGGCTGGTGATGGAGCCGTTCTTTGATGACAACGACCGTGACGAACAGTCCCTCGTGGCGGGACTGCTGGTCTTCCCGGTCGTCGCGGCCTGCGTGGGACTGTTTCTGGGGGCGGCCGAAGGGATCATGTGCCGCAATCCGATGCGGGCGCTCATCTCGGGAACTGTCGGTCTGGCCGTGGGATTCGGCGGCGCGCTCGTCGCATTGATTCCGACCGGGATCGTCTTCGGCTTCATGCAGGGACTGTCCGTGAGCCTGCAGCGAGAAGACCAACCCGGCCCGATGCCCACTGGCATCGCACTGCTGGTCTTCATGATGGGCCGCGCCGCGGCGTGGGCGATCATCAGTATTCCGACGGGGCTGGGCCAGGGGATCGCGCTGCGCGAGAAGAAGGTCGTCATCAACGGCCTCGTCGGCGGCGTTCTCGGCGGGATGCTCGGAGGGATGCTGTTCGATCCGATCAGCTTCGTGCTGACTTCGGCGGACGGACAGGCCACGTACAGCCGCGCGGTCGGATTCGTGTGCATCGGGTTGATGGTGGGATTGTTCGTGGGACTGGTCGAGGGCTGGACCAAGACCGCCTGGCTGATCATGCGCAAGGGCCCGCTGGCTGGCAAGCAGTTCATCCTGTTCAAGGACACGACGATCCTGGGGAGCTCGCCCAAGGCCGAGATCTACCTCTTCAAGGACGACGCCATCGAACCCCGGCACGCGGTGATCTACAACCGCGGTGGACGGTTTGAGATCGAGGACAAGGAGACGCCCGACGGAACGTACGTCAACGGGATTCCGGTCAAGCGGCAGATGCTGCAACACGGCGATCAGATTGTGATGGGACAGACCGTGCTCGAATTCGCCCTCAAGGAAGCCCGGCATTGAGTTCCCTCC
>JANMLE010000248.1:0-4244 GCA_031372385.1 Planctomycetota bacterium
AGCGCCTCGTCGGCAAACGCCGGATGCAGCGGCTCATCGCTCTGTCCGAACGACACCGGCGCTGCCGCCAGCACGATCGCCAGCGCGAGACAAACCACATTGCTCATAGACTGCATCCGACCGGAAAGAGGAGTGAACGAATCGTGCAGCTTCGGCGAAACGACGACGCGCGCCACGCACGCGCAGCACGACCGCGCAAAACCGCATAGTTTGACAATCGGTCGCGAACGCCTGAAACATTCACAATCCAAGAATTCCGTCCACACAGCGGCCATTCCTGCCGGACAGTGGACACCGCGTTTCCAGCTCGAATCGTTGGGCAGCCGGTTGAACAACATCGAAGTCGCGGCAGTCCAACGTTTGCTGCCGAGCGTTCACCGGGTCTTCAACGATCTTCATCTTTCTGCCTCTCTCTTTCTGTCTCCCCGCCTTGCACGTACGAGAAGAAGGAGACAGAAAGAGAGAGGCAGAAAGATCATCGAGTCCCATCGGCCACTGGCGGACGCAACATCCGCACGGGCAGACCACTCGCCTGCTCGTGCTTCCGTCGCAAACCACCTGCGATCAGCCTGTGCTTCGACTTTGCGATTCGTTCGGTACACTCATGCCCCGCCTGTGTCCTGTTCCCGATCCGGAATTCGACGATCTGATTCGCCGGGTTCAAGCACACTGACTTGGAGATCACTTTCATGTCGCCACGAATGCTCGCCGGAACGATCTGTCTCGCCGCGATGATGGCCAACTCGCCGCCGCCATTGACCGCCGCCGAACCGGCCTCGCCAGGTTTGTTCGCGCGGAAGAACCTGGTCGCTTGGTGCATCGTCCCGTTCGACTCCAAGAATCGCGGGCCGGAAGAGCGGGCGGCCATGTTGGAGAAGCTGGGATTCAGCCAGTTCGCCTACGACTACCGCGCGGAACACATTCCGACCTTTGACGCCGAGATCGAAGCGTTGAAGCGGCACCATGTGGAATTGTCCGCGTGGTGGTTCCCGACATCGCTGAATGACGAAGCGAAGATGACGCTGGCCGTGTTCGCCAAGCACAAGGTGTCGCCGCAATTGTGGGTCACGGGGGGCGGCGGCCCGACGAAGGATGAGGCGGATCAGCGGACGCGCGTCGTGGCCGAGGCGGCGCGCATCAGTGTTATCGCCGAAGCGGCCGAGAAAGTCGGTTGCAAGGTGGCGCTCTACAACCACGGCGAATGGTTCGGCGAACCCGAAAACCAGCTCGCGATCATTCAGGAGTTGAAGCTCGACAATGTCGGCATCGTCTACAACCAGCATCACGGTCACGACCATCTCGATCGGTTTCCGCAACTGCTGCAAAAGATGAAGCCGCATCTGCTGTGTCTCAATCTGAACGGCATGGTCAAAGACGGCGATCGCAAGGGGCAGAAGATCCTGCAATTGGGCGAGGGGGATCTCGATCTGAAACTGCTCATGGTCATTCGCGACAGTGGATACACCGGTCCGATCGGCATTCTCGGACACACGCAGGACGACGCGGAGGAGCGGCTGCATGACAACCTCGATGGTCTCGATTGGCTGCTGCCTCAGGTCGATGGCAAGGAACCCGGTCCCAAGCCCAAGATGCGGACGCCGGTGCCGCGCCCCGTCGCCGCGGCCGTCGTCGTGCCGCCACCTGTTTCAAACAAGCCGCTGGTCGCGGGGAAGTTTGGGCAAGCGTTGGATGGCCGGGCCGGTGGCGCGTTCGTCGCCGGCCGCGAGGAATTCCGGCAGTTCCCGATCACCGTCGAGTGCTGGACCAAGCTGGCGGACAAGTCGACGTACAACATCCTGATCGCGAACGAACAGAAGTCGTCGGGCACGCACTGGGAAATGTTCTCGATCGCGAGCAGCGGCCACTTCACCGCCTACCTGCCCGGCTTCGCGCCCGATCATTGCCACTCGACCGCCATGATCTGCGACAGCCAATGGCATCACGTGGCGATGGTCATCGAACTGGAACGAGTGCGATTGTTCGTCGACGGCAAGCAGGTCGCGGATCAGCCGCACAAGCGATCGGACAAGGCGACCGAACCGGGCGGACTCGCGCTGGCCAGCCTGGTGGACCGCGTCATCGGCTGCACGGGTCTGATCGATGAGGTCCGGATCTCATCGGGCGCGCGAGCGATCACCGCCGCTCCCGACAAGCCGTTCGCGCCCGACGACACAACCGTCGCCCTGTGGCACTTGGACGAGTTGCTCGAACAGAAGCGGTTCGACGATGCGTCGCCGAAGAAGAACACAGCGATGCTCGGCGCGGGAGTCGTTCGTCCTGATCCCGCAAAGGCCGTTTCGAAGTCCGGCAAGATCGAAGGTCACTGGGGCGAGGAGGCCGTGGGGTTTCGCTGGACTGAATCGGATTCGCACGACGACCGTTTCGGCAAGGTCGACGGCGGCCCGTTCTTCAGCGGGTCGATCACCGGCCCGGGCGGTCCCGTCTATAAGGGAATCGTCGTGCGCCTCGGCCCGAAGCGCGAAGCCTCGATCTGTTACGACACCGAACTGCTGCGAGCCTCCGCGGGCTGGAACGGCTTCCTGAAATTCGACGCCGCACGGTTCGGCATCATCGTGCCACCGAAGATCGACGGCGACGCGACGTTCGCGACACCGCGATTTCCCGGCGTCTCATTGACGGAGCAGTTCGACAATTTCCGCGAAGCCCATCCCTACGGCCCGCTGCCGAAGGAGATCGCACATTACGAGGGCCTGTATCGACGCGGCCAGCGCGTCGTCCTCAAGTTCACCGCCGGGACACAGCGCGCCGGCAATGGTCCGAGCACCGCCGCCACCATTCTCGAATCTCCCTGGTTGGAGAGTGCTGACGGCATCACCGCAATCACGCGCACGTTGCTGATCAGTCCGACAACGGTGCCGCTGCGGATGATCGTCGCCGATGCCAAATCGAAAGCACGACTGCACGCGCGGTACGAATCGGCGACGTTGATCGACCAGCCGGGCATTGGACGAGTCCTCGTCATCGCGCCGCACGACAAGCCGGTCACGATCAAACTGCTGGTCGCCTCCCCCGACACGAACGAAGCGGCCTTCGATCAATTCGTCGCCGCTTCGCCCGTGCCGGAGGATCTGCTCAAGCTGACTCAGCCCGGCCCGACTCTGTGGGGCGAACCGCTCGTCACCAAGGGTGAATTGGCCGACGGAGGATCGGCTGTGAGGCAAGGGCTGAAAGACAAGGGACAGAAACAAGACGACTCATCGCCTGCTCCGTCTTTCACCCCTCACCCTTCACCCCTCACCCCTCCCTACGTCGTCGACACCATCACCCTGCCCTTTGCCAATCCGTTCAACGCCCTGTTTTTCTGCGGCGGACACGACTTTCTCCCCGACGGCCGCGCCGCCGTCTGCACGCTGCACGGAGACGTTTGGCTTGTCGACGGCATCGACGAGACGCTGCAACGAATCACCTGGCGACGGTTCGCGACCGGGTTGTTTCAGCCGCTGGGGTTGAAGTGTCGAGTGACGAGTGACGAGAGTCGAGTGCCAGTCAAAGGCCAAGACTCGTCGTCTTCTCCGGCACTCGACTCTCGACTCTCGACTCTCGACTCCCTTTTCGTCGTCGGCCGCGACCAGATCACCCGGTTGCACGATCTCAACGGCGATGGCGAGGCCGATTTCTACGAGAACTTCAACAACGACGCGCACGTCACGATGAACGGACACGAGTACGTCACCTGCCTGGAGACCGACAGCGCGGGGAACTTCTACTACGTCAAAGGGAACTGCAATTCGCAGACGCCGCACGACGGCAGCCTGCTGCGGGTCTCGGCGGACGGCTCGAAGCTCGATGTCTTCGCAACCGGCTTTCGCAACCCGAACGGCATCGGCATGGGGCCGCACGACGAGATCACGGTTGCTCCACAAGAAGGGGAATGGACGCCCGCTTCGGCCGTGTTCCTGGTTCGCGAGGGAGGCTTCTACGGCGGCATGATGTCGCACCATCGAGCCACTCCGCCGACCGATTTCATCCGCCCCATTTGCTGGTTCCCGCGCCTGGCCGACAACAGCTCCGGCGGACAGGTCTGGACGACCAGCGACCGCTGGGGACCGCTGTCGAACCAATTGCTGCACATGTCCTACGGACAGTGCCGGCTGAGGCTCGTGCTGAGGGAGAGTCGAGTGCTGAGTGACGAGAGTCGAGTGCCAGAGAAGAAAGAGGATGGCAAGGCGTCCCCACCCGGTGATCCGCTCACTCCTTCTGGCACTCGACACTCGACACTCGAC
>JANMLE010000254.1:0-10148 GCA_031372385.1 Planctomycetota bacterium
CTCGCGCTCGAACGTTTCCCCCAGCAGTTGCCGCAGCTTCGAGATCGGCTTGTCGCGGTTGGCCAGGGCGATCAGGATCAGTTGCGGGACCGCCTTGGCCCAGTACGGCGGCGAATCGCACAGTGCCGCGATGTCATCGAACTGACGCGCCTTCAACCGGTCGCTCACCTGGTCCAGGAAGTCGTCGGCGGCCGGCTGAGTCCGGAACCGCTTCTGGCCGATCCGTCGAAAGACCATGATCGTCAGAAACAGGCCGTAGACCGCTGCAATGGCCTGCATCGGGTAGATCAGGTTGCTCATGAAATCGACCAGCTTGGCCATGTCCATGGGCGGTGTACTCCGAAGAGAAATCACGTGACGGGAAAGGCTGACGACGACAGGACGCGCGCCTCGAAGAACGAGCAATCGCGGTTTGGGACGGAGTATAGCGAGGGGCTGCGCCAGCGGGTACTCGCTGCATGCGGCAGGGCTGAATTGTCGCGGCTGGCCGGACGTCACGCAGCGCCGAACCTCATGATGGCCCGGTAGACGGCAACCGGGATCGTCACTGAAAATAGACCTGGCGCACGACCGTGAATTGGTAACCGTTCTTCGCCGACTCGACCGCATAGTACGTTCGGCGGATCTGAGCCAACGGACGGCTGCGGTAGTCGAGCTCCAATCTCGCCAGCAGCGTTTCGGTCGGCTTGGGATAGAAGTGAAAGACCACTGTGTCCGCCCGCACGTCGACGCTGGCACGTTTGAACAGTTCCACGTCCGCCGCGCGCCGGTCGCCCCCCTGCCAGGTCATGTACAGCCGCTGTTCGCCTCCGCCTCCCGTCGCGTACCGGACCGACGGAGTTGCTTGCGTCAGCTTCGAGAGGTACGCCAGGCGGCCATCCGGGAGCAGCGCGCCAAGTTCGATGCCGAAGAATTCCAGTTGCTTGGCGTATTCATCGAGACCCGCGCGGTCTCCGAACCGGACGAACCAGCGTTGCTCGCGCGGTATGCCACCCGTGCCGGGACCGACACCCAATCCCTTGCGGCCGGTTCCCTTCGCACTCCCCACTTTGCCGGTGCTTTGGACGCCCGTGTCAAACTGTTGTTGAACCTGCTGAGTGGCCGACTCGGACAATTCGACCACGTTCTCCAACGCTTCGGCGATCTCGGTCGTGTCGGACGACATTTCGGCGGGCGAGGCGTCGTGAATTTCCGGATCGGGCGAATCGACCCGCAGTGTTTCGTCCGGTGTGCCGTCTTCGAAACCGCCCGGCGCCTCGACCAACTCCACGGGAACAGTCTGCGGTGGCGTGGGGAGCCGGTTCGTGATCCAGACCGCCACGACGCACGCGCACAATCCCGCCATCGTGACGAAGAGGGCGATCGTCCACGAACTGACGCGGTCATACAGCGTGTCGCGGAGAACAGGCGTGGCGTGCGGCGGAGCTTTGGTCGACATGTCAAACTCTTGCAGTTGGCCGCCTGTTGAACAAGCCGTGGCACAGGCGGCTCGCCTGTGATTTCGCCGGAAAACCCATTTCTACTGTGACGGTTCCATTGACCGGACAAGTGCAAAGTGAGAAGTGATCAGTGCAAAGTGCAAAATGAAAGGGACTCCCACCCAAGGGCGACGTTGCGGCAGCGACGACCGGACAACACATCAGCAAGCCCGTTCGAGATGGAAACCGTCATTGCCTCCCGACCACTTTGCACTTTGCACTGATCACTTCTCACTTTGCACTGAATCGTTCGGACCAAACCTTCACGTGAGAACCATGCAGGCCAGCCGCCCGCCCTGCGTTTTTCCGGGCGTGTCATGGTTTGCGTTTCAGCGTGGCGCGGTCGTCGCGTTCATCGTACGGACGGATCTTCAGATACCAGTCGTTCCACAGTTTGGTCGAGGCGCGTTGCCACTTTTCCAAATGGGCCGAGCGTTGTTCATTCGTCGCCTCTTCCGCCAGGCCGTCGAGAGGTTCGGTGGGGAGTCCGCAGCCGTTGGGGCGTCGGCTGAGGATGCAGAGCGCGGCGCTCGCTTCGCGCGACACCGCTTCATCGGCATCGGACAGGCCGCGAATCAGAAATGGCGCAACCGAGATGTTTCCGGTTCGGCCCAGCGCCCACATCGCTGTGCGACGGACCTCGATCCGTTTGTCCGCCGCCAGCCGCTTCAGCCGGTCCACCTGGCCGATCAGATCCTCGGGGTTCTCCAACTGCACCGCCTCAACGATCGCTTCCTGGGCCGCTTCGACCTTGGCCCCGGACGATTTCTCCAGTTCCGCAAGCAGACCGTCGACAGGACCATGCAGCTTGCGGGTGTTGATTGCACCCTCTTTGATTTTCACCGCGTCGAGGTTGTCCGGCAGTCCGCGACCACCGACCAGCAGCCCGCCCCCGACGAGCGGTGTCCGCTTGGGTTTGTTGATCGTCCCGGCGGTCGCCTTGGTCAGGAACAGCAGGGTGAGCGCCGTGGCGGCCGTGGGACCGCTCGAATCATTCCAGCTTCCATCGGCAAGCTGCCTCCTTAGAAGATCGTCGGCCCCTTCGTTGTACCAGTCATGGATGCCAATCTTCTCAACATCCAGCAACGCGGCCATTCGCTCAATGCCGTAGTAGTAGTAATTCCCGAAACCGAGCAGGGAGTTCGGATCGGCGAAGCGATCACCGGTCCAGCGGACACCCGCCTTGAGTGCCGTGTCGAACACGGCGACGGACATGGTCGGCTTCGTCGCGACGATCGGCTTGGTCGCCTTCGCTTGCTTCTCTTCGGCCGGGCGTTCGAGCACACCAAATCTGCGGGCAGACGCCGCAGGCCGGACCTCGTCGCTGAAGACAACGTCGTTAAACAGCACGTGACGGATGACCAGCAACGATCCGGTCCCCGCGACGGTCATGGTTCCTGTCGCATCTCCGGCGAAGTTTTGGGCGGAGGGTTCCGCCGGATGATAGGTGAACCCCCCCTCGCGCCGTTGCGTCATGAGCAGCCACTTGGCCGCCCGTTCCCAAGTTTCGGTCGGCACCTCGACCCCCGCCCTGGCCGCGGCCCACAGGCCCAGGATGGCGTACTGCGTGATGCTGGTGTCCCCGAAATCCCTGCTCCCGGAGTTTTCGGTGGGGTAAGTCCAGGCACCGTGGGGAAGTTGCCGGGCCACCAGGTATCGGGCGATCAGTTCCAGTTGCGGGCGGTAGGCTTCGCGGTCGACGGCCTCGAGCAACATCGCGTCGACACCCGCCTCGTAATTGTGATGCATGCCCCCGGTATAGCCCTTGGTTTGGCACCTGCTCAGCACATCCTGCACAGCCTTCTGGATGTCCGGATGCTGCTTGTCCACACCCGCCTTGACCAGGCTGTAGCAGGCCAGGTTGCCGGCCGCCCCCGACTTCGGCGACTTGAGCAGATAGTCCTTTCCCCGGTCGATGGCCCGCTGGATTTGTGCCTTGTCGGCGGCACGTGTCCCGCCCGGCCACCCGCCAACCAGCAGTCCGCCGATCAAGGCGAGCCTCATCCAACACGCGGGACGGAACATGTTTGAAACCAGACAAGAAGTGATTCGCGACCGGAACGATTCGCCGACGATCGTAGGCCCGCGTGCGACAATGTGTCAATCGGGGGCGATTCGCGGCTCGACTGCCGCGCTGTTCGTGGCTGAATTCGCAAGAATTCAGCGGACAATCTCACCCCCATCTGAGTTCTTGCGATTTCAGCTACGGCGCCGTGAATAATCCGGGCTATGGCTTCGCACTCACATCGCACTGGCAGAGAAACTGTCCGCAGCCGGGACATCCCGAGCCGTACTTCTTTCGCACGGCGGCCTCCAGATCGACACCGGCGACATTGGCGATCGTGGCCAGCCAGGCCAGGACATCCGCGAACTCCAGTGCCAGCGCTTGGTGATCATCCTCACGCAGCGCCGCCGCCAGTTCGCCCACTTCTTCCATCAGCCACATGAACGTTCCCTCGACCCCGCGCGCCTCGTCCTTGGCCCCATACATCCGGCGGATCAGGGATTGCAAATCACGGAGAGACAGTGGCGCTGGTTCAGTCATGGTGTGCTTCTTTGGAAACTCAAGGAGTGTGGCTGGGGTCGAGTCTTCGAGCGCCCAGCGAGTGGTCATCCGACGAGTGGTTATCCGACTGGCCCGGATTATTCACCACGAAAAACACGAAAGACACGAAAGTGAAGAAGAGACGAGCATTCTGATCCCAAGTGACCGAACAGGAACGACGCGCGATGTCTTGCGATGCCCTGACCGCAACTCTCTTCATTTTCGTGTCTTTCGTGGTTCCTCATGAATTATCCGGGCTGGGGGCTCGAAGACTCGACCCCAGCCACATCAGCGCGTCTCTTCTCAGATTCGTTTCGGCGCGGCGGCGTCAATTCGGATTGAGATAGTACCACCACAGCGCGGCCACCTCGCGCAGCATGAACCGTTCCTGATAATACAGCCGGCGCGAATCTGTCGCCGGGACCGTCCACACCTCCCAACCGGCGCGGCGGAAACAGAGCTTGATCCGCGGTAGATGATAGAAGTTGCTGACCGCCAGCACGCGCGGTGGAGCGTGGCCGTCAGACCGCGCGACCAGATTGCAAACGGTTGCCTGAGTGTTCAGGCCGTCGCGATCGAGTTCGATGGCGCTGTCGGGAACACCCAGTTCGATCGCCAGTTGTCGCATCGCCTCCGTTTCGTGGACGGCTCCCGCGCCCGGGCCTCCCGAAAACACCAACATAGGCGCAAGCCCGGACAGGTACAGTTCGACTCCCATTCTGACCCGGTCCGACAGCGCCATCGACGGAACTCCATCCTCGCGAACGTAACAACCAAACACGACGATCACATCGGCCGGCCGGCGATAATCGGTCAACCCGAAGCAAACCATTTGTGCCAGCGGAAACAACACGGCCGCGAAGGCGATGGATGCCACGAAGCTGGCTCGATCCGGCAGACGCGGCGATGAGATCCGGCTGCGCAACTGCACCGCCCAGACGATCGTTCCCAAGACGATCACGACCAGCGCGGACAGCGGGACGACAGCCTTCGAATGCACGGTCCCCGCCGCCACCAACTGATGAAACGTCCACGCATTCTTCGCGGCGACCGTGATCAACAGGCCAAGCAGTCCGCTCAACAGCCAGCCGCGACAGGGTGCCCATTGCGGCCGGATGGCGAACGACAGCAATCCGATGCCGGTCGCGGTCATCAGCAGTTGGTTGACCGTTCGATTCGCCACCCGCAGGTCGATCCACCACAGGTTGGCGTCGAAGCCGGGATTGCGAAGTTCGCCAACAACATTGAGAAGCGTGAACGCCCCCAGCAACAGCGCCAATCCGCGCGCCGCGGAGAACAGAATCCGATACCGTCGCCGTGGCAGAGGACAGGGCGCGACGGACGGACGGGATTCCAATGACATGGTGTTGTCGTGGGTAGTGGAGGTGGGCAGTGGATAGGACAGAGGGTGCATTCTTCCTCCCACCCTATCCACTACCCACCACCCACTATCAACTCTCCCCGTCGTACTGAATCAGGCTGCAGACGTCGCAGTTCTTCAGGCGGTCGCGGCCGTTGAGGAACGTCAGTTCGACCAGAAAACCGCAGCCGACGACTTCCGCGCCGCCGCGCTCCGCCAGTCGCTTGCAGGCTTCGATCGTGCCGCCGGTCGCGAGCAGATCGTCGATCAGCAATACACGGCTGTTCTCGGGGAGCGCGTCGATGTGCATTTCCAACGAATCGCTGCCGTACTCCAGGTCGTACTCGAACCGGTGCGTTTCAAACGGCAGTTTGCCCGGCTTGCGAATGGGCACAAACGCGACTCCCAGTTCCAGGGCCAACGGCGCGCCGAAAATGAACCCGCGTGATTCGGCGGCCAGGATCGCGGTCGGCTTGGCATCACAGAAGTGATCGGCAAACTGACGGATCGCGTGGCGAAAGGCCTGCGGTGCTGACAACAGCGGCGTGATGTCGCGAAACAGAATGCCCGGCTTGGGAAAGTCGGGGATGTTGCGGATGTAATCTTTGAGATTCAAAACGAAGTTCCTCACCCGAAAGGGATGGAGATCAAGACAGCGACCAGTGACCGCGGCAGACTTTCGACCAAACCTGCGGGAATTGCAACCGTGAGTCGACACTCCAAATCAGCCACGAACGAGGTTGGTGGCTGTGCATTTTCTACGTCCGAGTGTTGCAGGGTGTGTCGCGACGGCAGCGGTGACTGTTTGTCTGCCACAGCCCGGAATCACGGCATCGCCTTCTCATTCGCTCTCATTTTTATTCGCGCGTACCCATTTGATTTCCGCGCTAATCAAAGCGAGCGCGAATGAGGAGGGCTCTCAAGTTGGGGCGAGCGGACACCGCTCTGATTCCGACGCATCGCGTGATTCTCGGAAATTGATCATGCACAGCGAATTACTCGGTCCGCCCGTCGTCGAGCGGTTGCCGCGGACCGTCAACCGATGTGTCGGGATCGTCCGGGGATTTTGGCGGCGGCGAGTTGGTCGACGATGACGCCGGCTGTTCGAGCAATTGCAGCCGCGCCTTGACGGTCCCCATCTGAACGGCGAGCGACCGATCCCCTTCGTACAGAAACAGGATTCCGTTGAGGATGGATTTCGCCTGTTCGCGATCGGTCGCTTCGATGGCCGCGGCGCGGTTGAGTGCCTCGCTGATGAACGCCTGCTGAAAGGTGGGGCGCTGGTTGCGGATCGTCGCCAACAACCGATCCACCGCGCGGACGGTTTCCTGCCGGCTTTCGTCCCCGGCGATCACCGCGCGCAGCGATTCCAGCCGCCGCTTCGCTCCGGCCGCGTCGCCCGTTTTCCACTGCCAGCGCGCCGTCTGCAGGACACGCTCCGGTTCCGAACCGGGGCCGGGGGTCGCAGCGCCGCTGCTTTCGTCACCGACAGGCCAGAACCAGACGAGTCCGCCAACCACCAACACCAGCAACGCAATCAACACCCAGACATTGTTCATCAGCCGATCGATGGTCGAGGTCGGTTCCTTGCGGACACTTTGAGCCCGCATCAGGTCACGCACCAGCGTGGCCCCCAGCACGCCCCCTTTGGCCACGGGACCAGCCACCCGGGTCTCGGCCTCAGCGCCGGGTGGCGGCGCGGCATCCGGAGAATTCTTGAGCTCCACCTTGATCGCGACTTCCTTCAACCGCCGCGAGACGACGTACGCATCCGGCAACCGCTTCTCCGGGTTCTTCTCCAGCAGTTGGCAGATAATGTCATCCAGCCACGAGGGGATCTCGGGGACGTAACTGCGCGGGGGATCGAACCGTCCGAAACGCTGCTTCTGCATGATTTCGACAGGGGTTCCGTGAGCGAACGGCGGCTGCCCGACGATCATCGTGTACAGTACCGCACCGAGCGAATACAGATCACTGCGCCGATCGGCGCGACGACCCTCGACCTGCTCGGGCGACATGAATTCCGCCGTCCCGATGACCGCCCCGGTGATCGTCAGTTGTTCGGCGGCAAACACCTGCGCCACTCCGAAGTCGGTGATCTTCACCGTGCCATCTTTGGCGATCAGCAGGTTGGACGGCTTCAGGTCGCGATGAACGACCCCCACATCGTGCGCGTGCTTCAACCCCGCACAGATCTGCATTGCGATCTGGATCGCCTCCTGCCAGGGAATCCGCCGGTCGCGACGCAGTCGCCCGGTCAGCGTGTCGCCCTCGACGTATTCCATCGCGTAGTAGTAGGTCTCGTTGTCATCCGTCCCGCTCTCGAAGAACTTGACGATGTTCGAGTGGTTCAGCTTCTGGAGCGCATCGATCTCGCGATGGAACCGCAGCACGAAACCCTCTTCCCGAGCCAGCGATGCCGGCAGCACCTTGACGGCCGCACACTGGCCGGTCTGTTCATGCGTGCCGACATACACCGTCCCCATCGCGCCAGCGCCGATCTTGCGGTCGATCAGGTACGGTCCAATACGGGGGGGATGCATGACCGAGAACTCGGAAGGGATTTCGAAAGGACGTGTAGTCACATCCTACGGTGTGCGGCTTGCAGCGGGAACACCACGAATTCGCCGCAGTCCAAGATGCCGGAACGCTGGCGGCTCTGTTCGGCGCGGGTCTCCCGACCCCGCCGAAACGGCTGACCGAAGGTCTCCTCTTCGTTTCTTAACACGAATTGGCAGAGACGCCAAATTCGCCTCCGTCCAACAGGCGACGACAACCGCAGCGCAAGTCCTCCGTGCGGCCCGCTCATGACACCATCTCCGCCGGATGCCAGTCGAGCAACTGGAACTCGACGCTTTCACGACCCTGGAAGCGGTTGATCGTCGGTTGGAAACAGATCGAGATCGGGCCGGCCGCCGAGCTCATTTCATCGGCCCACTCTCCCTTGCCGAACGCGACGCCGCGCATCGACTGGCCGTACTGTCGAACTTGGATCGACAGATGGCGTTCCCCCTCACCCATCTTCTTCGGCGGTCTGGCCAACTCGACATTACTGGCGACGAACACCGGCCGCGGGTTGTGGGCACCGAACGGGCCCAACCGCTCCAGGTCGGTGATCGAGCGGACGTTCAAGTCGGCGAGCCGGATTTCGGCATCAATGTTGAGTTGCGATTCGCCCGGCCGCACCAGATGGTTCTCCGCGACGAACTGGCTGAACGCGATGCGAAAGTCGTCGATGCCACCCGGTTGGATCTTCAATCCCGCCGCGGCGTGGTGACCGCCGAAACCGACTAGCAGATGACGACAGGCGACCAGTCCCGCATGCAGATTGAAGCCGGCGAACGATCGTCCGCTCCCTTGCGCCAGGCCGTTCACACCATGAATCGAAATCATGATCGCCGGCCGCTGGAAATGCTCGGCCACCCGGCTGGCCACGATGCCGATGACACCGGGATGCCATTCCTCGTGGGCCAGGACCAGCGCCCGTTGGTCCAGCCATTCGGGTCGTTCGGCGACGAGTTCCTTCGCCTGCTTGAGCATCTTGCGTTCAACCGTCTGCCGGTTCTTGTTGAGCTCGTCGAGATAACTGGCGAGCGCCGCGGCTCGCTCGGTGTCATTGGTCGTCAGCAGTTCCACGGCGAGCCGCGCCTGACCGAGTCGACCGGCGGCGTTGATGCGGGGACCGATGCCGAACCCGATGTCTTCCGATTGCAGCGCGCCGCGGTCGGAGAGTCCGCAGACCGTCAACAGCGCCTTCAATCCGGGATTGGCCCGCTCGACCAAACTCGCCAAACCGAAGTGAACCAGAATCCGGTTCTCATCGATCAATGGAACCACGTCGGCAATCGTGCCGATCGCCGTCAGACCGATCGCGCCGAGCAGAAACTCGCGCATCTTCGGCGACGCCCGCTTGCCGTCACCGAGCCGGGCACAAATTGCCCATGCCAGTTTGAATGCCACTCCGACTCCGCACAATTCCCCGAACGGATAACTGCCCGGCAACCGCGGATGGACCAGGACTGTGTCTTCGGGGAGCGATTCGGCGAACTGGTGGTGATCGGTGATGATCAGTTCCAACCCGAGTTGTCTGGCCACAGCGGCTTCGGCGACACTGGTGATGCCGCAGTCGACCGTCACCACCAGGCGGGCCGGATCTTCCGCGTGCAACTGGCGGAGCGCCTCGCTGTTCAGTCCGTATCCCTCTTCCAAGCGGCTGGGGATGTAGTAGTCGACGGTCGCTCCGGTCAATTGCAGACAGTGCCACAGCAGGCTCGTCGCGGTCACGCCATCGACATCGTAGTCGCCATAGACGGTGATCCGCCGCCCGGCCTGCACTGCCGCAACGATCCGATCCGCCGCGATGCTCACCCCTGGCAGCAATTCCGGGTCGTACAGATCGTTGAGCTTCTTCGCCAGATACGCGGCGGCGGCTTCGGGGGTCGCACAACCGCGGGCGACGATCACTTGAGCGAGCAGCGGCGCGATCCGCAGGCGAGTACTCAAGTCGCGCACCAGCGATTCGTCATGCGGAGCGACCCGCCAGATTCGATGCATCTCAGACTCCGTTCACTTCTCAAGAATTCCCCGCGGGGATTACAGCGATCCGGGGGTGTGAAGTCAAAGCGGGTCGATCGGGTGTAGGGGTCAGTTTGAGTGGCACGCCCTGAGTCTTCGATGGGCGTGGATCGAGGCGCAACTAAATTCCCACGCCCTTCGAAGACTCAGGGCGTGCCACGCGAGTTCCGTTTTCAAACTGACCCACCAC
>JANMLE010000291.1:0-4582 GCA_031372385.1 Planctomycetota bacterium
TCGCGTCCGCGAAACGTCACCACGACGACCGACTTCTTGACGATCACCGCCAACTGCTGAACGGTCTTGTCCATCCCCGCGTCGGAGTTGACCGGTGCCAACGCATCCGCGGGCTTCTCCGCCGATTGGTCCTGACCGAAAGTGCCGGCCGCGATGAACAGAAGAGCGATCGAGATCAGTCCGCGGATCGGGTGACGCATGCGTGGTTCCTCGACGAGCACTGGGGACAAACTCGATTGGCCGGACACGACCGCCGCCGATTCTATGTGCAGTGGCGAAGATCGTCCAACCGGTTGAGCGGCGAATGCCGGAATCGGGTGATGCGAGCCAATGTCTCCATTCGTCTCTCATACCTTGCGCGACCGCACCTGAGACGTTTAACCGCTACGCCAACGGCATGCGCGAGAACAACGGTTCGCCCCTACCCGCGCGCACGCCGTTGGCGTAGCGGTTAAACGAAAGCGTCACACTTTGGGCCGCGTGAGGTATAACTCGCCCCTCTACGACGCGATTGTTCCGACGGCACGGGCCGCGTACGATCCGGCAACTGAATCGGCCCGCCAACTTCGCGAGTGTCAACGCGACCGCCGCTTTCAGTCATCCAGTTGTGAGGTCATCGTTCCATGCTTTCGATCCGCGAGGGTTTCGTGTTCGTGATTGGTCTGGTCGTTATCAGTTCGCCACCGAACCGGGTTGATGCGGCGGCCGCCGATGTGCGGGTGATGAGTTTCAACATCCGCTACGGCACTGCCGGCGACGGCGACAATCACTGGGATCGCCGCAGGGACTTTCTGGTCGAGACGGTGCGGGCCTTCGATCCCGACCTGCTGGGGACTCAGGAGACGCTCGGGTTTCAACGCGACTATCTCGCCGCCAAGCTGCCGGAATACGAGCATCTCGGTGTCGGCCGCGACGATGGCCGCGAACGCGGCGAGATGATGGCGCTGTACTACAAGCGGGATCGCTTTGAGAAGCTGGACGGCGGCCATTTTTGGCTGAGTGAGACGCCGGACAAGATCGGCAGCAACAGTTGGGACAGTGCGCTGCCGCGGATGGTGACGTGGGTCAGGCTGCGCGACCGCCGTCACGCGGATGCGCCGCCGCTGGTGTTCTTCAACACGCATTTCGATCACATGGGAACCACCGCCCGGCTGGAGTCGGCGCGGCTGCTGCGCCGGCAGATCTCCAAACTGGCCAATGAAGGAGCCGTCATCGTCACCGGCGACTTCAACACCGAGGAGGGGAGTCCGCCGTATCAGGCATTGTTCGGCACCGTCGACAATCAGCCGTCGCCGGTCGTCGACAGTTTCCGCGCGAACAACCCCGACCTGAAACCCAGCGAGGGAACGTTTTCCGGTTTCAAGGCGGAGGCCATTGGCGGAGCGCGGATCGACTGGATCGGCGTGTCGCGCGACTGGCAGATCCGGTCGGCCGCGATCGATCGCACCGCGCGGGAGGGTCGGACGCCGTCGGATCATTTCCCGATCACAGCCATCCTGCGTCGCCAGCCGGCGACTGTTTCGGCGGTGAAACCAGCCGCGGTGGACGAAGCCCTGTTTGGTGGCGATTACGAGGTCCAGTCGCATCTGAACATCTCCTATTGCGACGGCACGGACACGGATCGACGCAAGCACCAGTTGGACCTGTTCGTCCCCAAAGGAGCGAACGAATTCCCGGTGCTCTTCTTTGTTCACGGGGGAGCGTGGACCACGGGAGACCGCAAACTGTACGGTCTGATCGGCAAGGTGTTTGCCAAGAATGGAATCGGCACGGTGGTCACCAGCTACCGCCTCTCGCCGGGAGTGCGGCATCCGGCGCACATCGAAGACGTGGCGGCGGCGTTCGCCTGGACGAACCGGCACATCGCCGAATACGGCGGTCGGCCCGATCGAATCTTCGTCTCGGGCCAATCCGCGGGCGGCCACCTCGCCGCGCTGCTCTGCACCGACGAAAAGTATCTGGCCGCACACGGTCTGACCCTGAAGAACATCCGCGGCGCCCTGCCGATCAGCGGCATCTATTCGTTTCGTTCCGGTGAGTTGCCGTTTGTGATCGGCAGGGGCCGGGAGGCGGCCGACAGCGCGTCGCCGCAAAACCACGTCTCGGGCGACGAACCGCCGTTCCTGATCCTGTATGCCGCCAGCGACATCCCGCCCTGTGCGGAGATGTCCAGCCGTCTGTGTGAGTCCCTGAAAACAAG
The DNA here is from genome assembly GCA_031372385.1 of Planctomycetota bacterium. GTDB lineage: Bacteria > Planctomycetota > Planctomycetia > Planctomycetales > Planctomycetaceae > Schlesneria. The sequence continues at coordinate 2,201 of JANMLE010000291.1, forward strand.
CGGTATCCAAGCCGAATGCCGCGAGATTCCGAACCGCAATCATCTGACGATCATCTTTCAACCGATGCTGGGCGACCGCGACACGACCGTTCAGGCCATGCTGAAATTCATCGCCCGGCATTCCGAGCTGCCACTGAAGCCGCGACAGACCGAGTAGGGGCCGGCGCATCAGTTATTGCCGTAGCACGGACGCCTCGTCCGTGCGTCCCTTTCGCGCGATGACTTGGACTTGGACGCACGGACGAGGCGTCCGTGCTACGGCGAATTCTCACCGACTCCCGACTGTCATTGATGCGCCGATCCTTGCTGGATGGGTGATGCCGCGCTCAGCCGGATTCGACGACTCAAGTGTGTCACCCACCCCCGCGTGAGGTCTGGCAACCGACGAGTGGCTGATTCGCGACTGGCAACAACGTCCGTTGACCGGAACTACCGGTCATCGCCTTTCTTCTTCTCCGAGTCACCCTTCCCGCGTGCCTTGGATGCGGCGGCCTTCTTTTCGACAGCGGCTTTTTCGTCAGCCCGTTGATCGCCGTCACCCTTCTTGACACCCTCCTGCTTCTCACCCCGCTTCAAGCTTTCAATCGGCACAAACACCTCGATCTGCACGGCAACCCGCACGTAACTGCCCGCCTTTTCGAGCACCTTCACTTTGGTTCCGGCCTTGAGTTTCCCATCCGCCGGCCGGCCCTGTGCGGGGCTGGTCGAGTAGTAGTCGGTCTCATTGCCAATAACGGCGACCGCCGGCTGTTCTTTGTCGACCTTCTTCTGTCCTTCTTTGACGGGACTTTTGTCTCCGTCCTTCGTGGGTTGCTTGTCTCCCCCCTTGGTGAACTTCGCGTCGCCATCTTTGCCGGGCTTCTTCTCTCCGTCCTTGGTCGGTCCCTTGTCTCCGTCCTTCGTGGGCTGCTTGTCTCCCCCCTTGGTGAACGTCACGTCGCCGTCTTTGCCGGGCTTCTTCTCTCCGTCCTTGGCTTCACCCTTTTGCACCTCGGACTTGTCGAAGGATTTGGGCTTTTGCTCGTCATCGGCAAAGAGGCTTGACGCACTGAGAACGATCAAGCCAGCGAGAGCGCGGGCCGGGGAACGCAGCATGGGAATGCTCCTTCTGTGTGGGAACGTCGAACGTGGAACGTGGAACGACAACCTGCCTCGGGACCGTTCCGAGTTGCCGGATCAGGCTACCAGCCTGGGACGCGGCAGCAAAGACAGATCGCTCACCCCGAGCGATGCCTCTGACCGCCGTGGGCATCGTTCGCCCGCCACGGCTGTCGTTGGGCGCTGGACTACAATTGCCTGCCGCTCAGCGTTTCTGGAACAGTTCTGACGTCACGAGGTTCTCGACGACCGAGCGGAGCTGATAGTCGCCGGTCTTGCACGCGGCGACGATGGCTTTGATCTGCGCGGCATCGTCGATCGTCATCACTCGCCGCAAGGAGTACGTGGCGAGCTGTTCGACGAACGCTTCGGCGAACCGGTCGACGTCCTGCGCGAGCAAGGTCTTGAACTCGCTCGCGCCGTTGTAAGAACGGCCGTCGGGGAGCTTGCCGCTGGCGTTAACCGGCGGGTCGTCCCCTTTGCCGCCGGCGACTTGCTCGGTCGTTCGCCAGCGGCCGATTGCGTCGAAGTTGTCGAAGGCGAAGCCCAGCGGGTCGATCTTCTGATGGCACGAGGCACAGGTCGCGTGAGTCGCGTGGGCTTCGAGCTGCATGCGGATCGTGGCCTTCGGCTGATTGCCGGGTGTCGGCGCGAGAGGTTCGACGTTGGGCGGTGGAGGTGGCGGCGTGCGGCCGAAGATCGCTTCCGATACCCAGACGCCGCGATGCACGGGACGATGTCGCGTGCCGTCCGAAGTGAGTGAGAGAATGGAAGCGTGAGTCAACAAGCCGCCGCGATGATCTTCGGTGCGGAGCGACATTCGCTGCAAGCCTGACGCGGCCGGGCGCGGCAGGCCGTAGTGCATCGCTAGGCGTGGATTCATCATTGTCCAATCGGAGACAAGGAACTCGCGAAGCGGCAGGTTCTTGGAAAACATCTCGCCGAAGTAGCCGGTCGTTTCCAGCACCAAGCTCTGTTCGAGCCACTTGTCGTAGTCGGGATAGAGGCTGGCATCGGGCGGGAATGTGCCGACTCGTTGAAGCTGCAGCCACTGACGCGGGAATGACTCCATGAAGCGGCTGATCTTGGGGTCGGCGAGCATGCGCGCGAGTTGAGATCGCAGCACTTCGGGGCGATGCAGTCTGCCTTGCTGAGCGAGGCCGAAGAGTTCGTCGTCGGGCAGCGAACTCCACAGGAAGTACGAGAGCCGCGACGCGAGTTCCCAATCGTTGACCGTCGCGCGACGCTCTGCCGGCGAGCCTTCTTCGAGATAGTAAAAGTTCT
>JANMLE010000357.1:0-1242 GCA_031372385.1 Planctomycetota bacterium
GTCGATCAACTTCCCAAGCTGACCGCCACGCTGAAGAAGTACGTGAAGTACGCGATGGTCGTCGGTGTGAATCTGGTCGCCACCGAGGGTGCCGTCGAAGTCTTCCTGGAGAAGACCGGCCTGACATGGCCGCAGATCTTCTCACCCAACCGCGCCCAGCGCGGCTGGAACTCTCCGCTGGCCGTCCATTACGGGATCAACAACCTGCCGACGATCTGGCTCGTCGACCCGAACGGAGTCGTCGCCGACACCGCCATCGACGCCGAAAACCTGGAGCCGCGCCTGCGCGAAGTCTACCTGCCATTCCTCAAGAGTGCGGTCAAACCCGCTGGCGGAACCAAATGACGCGGACGTGATTCAAGGCAGTCGGCGGGAAATGATCGACCCGTAGGACGGATTTCCAATCCGTCCGAGGTTGACGGACGGATTGGAAATCCGTCCTACGTCATTGGTAGTTGATTTCCTGCGGACGGCCCAAGAGTCACGGCAGCGTTGGAACAGGACGCAGACGCTGATGGCAAAGAAGGCAGTCGCCAAGCAGGACTCCAAACCACTCCAGCCGGCCATCACCGCGCGCCAGCGCGAGGTCTTCGAATTCCTGCGGGAAACGATCGTCTCGCGCGGCTACGGACCGACCGTGCGCGAGATTGGCCTGCACTTTGGCATCCTCTCGCCCAACGGTGTGACGTGCCACTTGAAGGCGTTGGAGAAGAAGGGACTGATCACGCGCGAGGCTTACATGTCCCGCGCCATTCAACTGACGGAAGCCCCCCAACCGCAGGCCGCGTTGCCGCTGGTCGGCCAGTTGATCGTCGGTCAGCCGCTGGAGTTGCTTCCCGCGCCGCAGACCCGACTCGAGTTCGCCGGTCTGTTCGCTTCGGAAGCCCATTGTTGCCTGCGCGTCACGGGCCACAGCCTGCAGGACGATGCGATCACCGAGGGCGACTACCTGGTGGTACGCCGCCAGTCGGATTGCCGCGACGGTGAACTGGTCCTGGCGATCCTCGATGACACGCAAGCCGCCGTGAAGCGTTTCTACCGCGAGAGCCGCCAAATCCGTTTGGAATCCATCAACCGCAGCAAGCCCCCGGTCTTCGCCAGCCGAGCGACCATCATCGGCCTCGTCGTCGGCGTGATCCGGCAGTACTGACGATCATGGCCCCGGAAGACTCGTCCTCCGTCCCTTGGCCCTCAGCCCGATGATTCATGGTCCAGTCGAGGGGCGCGCCGGCCGGGGGCGGG
>JANMLE010000359.1:0-6345 GCA_031372385.1 Planctomycetota bacterium
CGAGGCTCCTGCCGAGCCGCAAGAAACAAGCGACGTTCCATAGGCCCACGGCTCGGCAGGAGCCTCGCCCTCCCTTTTCCATCACTTCTTCCTTCCGTGCGATTCCGTGTTTTCCGTGGTTGCCATGATTTATTTGGATAAGACGACGAGCTTCAATACTCCTCCTGCGGTTGGTTCAAGATGATTGCGATCGTTGATTACGGCATGGGCAATCTGCGTTCGGTGCAAAAGGCCATTGAGAAAATTGGGCACTCGGCCGAGATCGTCACGCGGCCCGAGCAGGTGCGCGCCGCACACCGGCTGATCCTGCCCGGCGTCGGCGCGTTTCGGGATGCAATCCACGAGTTGCAGCGGTTGGAACTGGTCGATCCGATCCGCGAGCACATCCGCGCCGACAAGCCGTTCTTGGGAATCTGTCTCGGCCTGCAACTGCTGTTTGATGTCAGCTACGAGGATGGCGAGTGGCCCGGCCTGGGTGTGTTGGCGGGCGACGTCGTGCGGTTTCCCCCCTCGACCGAATTGAAGGTGCCCCACATGGGATGGAACACGCTGGAACCAACCGGCCCGGTTCGCCTGCTCGACGGATTGCCGCCGGACGCCTCGGTCTATTTCGTCCACAGCTACTACGTCGTCCCGCGCGACCCGACCGTCATCGCCGCCCGGACCGACTACGGTCTGAAGTTCACCGCGATGGTCGCCCGCGGCAACATGTTCGCCACGCAGTTTCACCCGGAAAAAAGCCAGAAGGTGGGACTGAAGTTGCTGGCGAACTTCGCGGGGATCTGACGACGGCCTGTTCGGCGCGGGTCTCCCGACCCCGCCGAAACGGCCGACCGAAGGTCTCCTCTTCTCTTTTCAGCACGAATGGCGGAGTCCGTTACCGGCCATTGTGTTTCTTTCAAATCTCAAATCTCAGACAGCAGTGACATTCATGGAAATTCTGCCGGCGATTGATTTGCGCGGAGGCCGATGTGTTCGGTTGCGACAGGGGGACTACGCCCAGGAAACGGTCTTCTCGGACGACCCCGCCGAGATGGCCCGGCGCTGGGAATCCGAGGGCGCGACCCGGTTGCATCTGGTCGATCTGGATGGAGCGAAAGCCGGGCGTCCGGTAAACGTCGATTCGATCCGATCAATCGTCCGCGCGGTCAAGATTCCCTGCGAACTCGGCGGCGGACTGCGCGATGAAGCGGCGCTCCGACTGATGCTCGATGACGTGGGGGTCGAACGGGCCATCATCGGCACGCAGGCGCTCAAGCAGCCCGATTGGTTCGGCGACATGACGCGGCTGTTTCCCGGCCGGATCGCGCTCGGACTGGATGCCCGCAACGGCTTCGTGGCAACCGCCGGGTGGCTCGATGTTTCGCAAACATCCGCCATCGAACTGGCCCGCCAGTTTGTGGGGCTCGACGTCGCCGCGGTGATCTACACCAACATCGCCAACGACGGAATGATGCAGGGTGTCGACGAGGCTACGATTCAGGACATGCTGGCACTGGCGGAACTCGGTCTACCGGTCATCGCGTCCGGCGGCGTCACCACGTTGAAAGATGTGGAACGCCTGGCCGCCGCCGCGCGCCTGCAACCGCGACTGATCGGCGCCATCGTCGGTCGCGCGATCTACGAGGGAACAATCGCAGTCGCCGACGCCGTGCGAGTCGCGGCGGCGTGATGCTCGGCGTCACGATCGCGGCGGACACACCGATTGGAACGCTCAACGCAGCACGTCCCGTCGGCGGAGCGACGGGACGACAGTAGTTATCCCGCCCGGCGTTCCTCGATCCCGCCGGTCACCTGTGAGTGATGCCGGGCGGGGAGCCAGATCGGTTCGATGCCGCGCTGCTGGTAGAGTTGCGCGTAATGGACGTGACTCGTGAAGACCAGCAGTTGCTGGCCTTCCCTGGTGAAGTCGAGCAGCGTGTCGGCCGCCGCTTCGGAGCGTTGTTGGTCGAAGTTGACGGTGACATCGTCCAGCACCATCGGCAGTTCGACGCCGTTGTTCGAGAACGCCTTGACCATCGCCAGCCGGATCGCCAGGAACAACTGCTCGCGCGTCCCGCCGCTGAGTCGTTCGGCCGGACGGGAATCTCCCGCATCGTCGTCGACGTACAGATGCTTCCGGCCGAGTGGCGTCCAGAGATGGTGGTACTTTCCCAGCGTCAGTTTTTGCAGGAACGGAATCGCCGCGGCGAGCATTTCCGGCTGGTTCGCCTGCTCGAATTGAGCCGCCACGTCGTCGACCGCGTCGCTGGCCAGGGACGCCGCGAACCATGCCTCCCAGGCGTCGCGCAACTGGGCTTCGACCTGCGACAACTCGGACCGGATGCGCGTGCTGCTGCGGTCGGATTCCAGCGTCTTCAGTTCCTGTTTGATCGTTCCCAGTTGCTCGAAGCCCTGCTGCAACTGCCCCTCGATCTCTTCCAATTCCCGGCTGTACTGGCGGGCCATGCCGGTGACATCGTTGGGATTGAACCGGAGCAACTCGTCCTCGACGATCGCGACATCCGGTTCGGACTTCACGATGTGCTCCAGATCGCGCGTGGATTGTTCGAGCAGCGCTTCGACGTGCTTGCGGCGTTCCATCAGTTCCAGCCGCTTGTCGAGTTGCGAGCGGTGCGACACACCGGCCAGCGCCAGCAGGGCGTTCTGGTTTTGTTCGAGCGCGTCGAGCTTGCGCTGCCAGTCGGCCGCTTCGCGGCGGTACTGCATCAACTGTTGTTTCAATCGCTTCCGCTGCTGACTCGCCTCGCGCGCGGAGCGCAGTTCGCGATCCCAGGCATCGACCACTTCAAACGGATTCGACATGTTCAGCTTGGGACGCTGCATGCGCCGGCCCAAGTCTTCAACCTGCTTGCGGAATCGCTCGTACGACAACCGGATGTCCTGCGATTGGTCGCGCGTGACCAGATGCGTGCGGCGGCGATCACGGGCGGCGGAGACTTTGTTCCAATGGTCGATGGCGGCGGCGGGGTCGACGGTCTCGTCGAGGCCCAGATGGGCCAGCGTCTGGCACCAGCTCTTCCGCGCGTTGGCCAGGTCGCGCTGTTGAAGCTGCAACCGGCCGCGGAAGACGCTCAATCGTTTCCGCACCTGCAGGATGTCGTGGTATGCCCTCTGGACCTGTTGCAGATCGGCCGCGCGGCGGGTGGCCGCCGCGAGCAGTTAGCCGTTCTGCAGATCATCGAGTGTGAAGTCCGTTGCGAACCATTCGCGCAGTCCGCTGTTGTCGACGTAGGCCGAGATCTGACCCAGCAGCGCATGCCGTTCGGATTCGTTGCGATGCCGCAACTCTCGCAATTCACCGACCTGCTCCTGCGTCTCCTGTTCGTGATGAGTGCGGAACGCGATCGCCGTCCCCGCGGAAAACAGCGACAGCACGATGAAGATCAGTCCGACGATCCAGCCCGTCGTCACGGCGGCATACAGGCCCGCGACAAACAGCGCCGCCCCCGCCAGCGTGAACCATGTCAGGATACCGTAGATCCAGTCGGGCAGGCCGGGCCGGTCGTGCAGGCGTTGGAGTTGCTGGTCGAGCGTCGTCGTGCGGTGCTGCAACTCGGCCGCTTCGGCGTGCCAGCGGCTGAGATCGGCCAACTGGGTCAGCCGCTGCTCGGCGATCTCCACCGACGAATCGAGATTGTCGGAGGCGATCCCGTGCGATTGCAGTTCTGTTCTCAGTGCCAGTTCCTGATCGCGGCAGGCCGAGTTCGCTCGCTTGTAGCGCCGCTGGGCGCGTCGCGTCTTGCCGACGATCTCGTGGTACTCGCGATGCGCCTCGACGAACTGACCGCGACCTTCGGGCGTGTCCTGAACGGCATCCAGCCGCTGCAGCGACCAGTTGCGTCCAAGTCCCGCGAGATGCTCGACCAGTTCGTGTTCCTGCGCCGTGGCGCGGCGTTCGAGCTCCGTGATCCGCGACTCGTAGTCCTTCGTCAGTGCCCGCTGTTCGGACAGCATCTGCACAGCACCCGAGAAGCGGCGGATCTCGGGATTGATGCGGATGCCCGCCAACTGCTCGTTGACTCGCGTCATGTCGCCCAGCAGTGCTTCACGCGACTTCCGGGCTGAAGTGATGTCGTGATCGAGCCGTTCGAGGCGCTGCACGCCGTCGGAAGGGAACGCACTGAAGTCGGGCAACGAGTTCAATTCGTGACGGCACTCGCGCGAGCGATGCCACGGCGGATGGACCCGCTCCATGAAGCTCAAGCCGCGGAGGTTCGCCTGAAGCTGCGCCTGCCGTTCGCGGCGCTTGACGATCCGGTCATCAAGCTCCAACTTCTTGCGATACAGCTCGCGATACCGGTCGCGCTGGCGCACGGTGCCGGTTAATTGCTTGGTCAGTTCTTCCTGCCGCTTCAACAGCGAGGGAAGAACAGCCTTGGGCTGCTCCCCTTTGACCAGGCGTTGAAACTCACGATCGATCCGGCTCGGAAGATCCATCAGCAACCGGCCCTGTGGACCGAGTGTCATGCCGTACAGATGCTCGGCGACCTGGTCGGCGGTGAGCGTGGCGAACTGCTGAAGCTCGGGGAGCCCGACGGCAAACACTGACTCGAACAGCTTCTCATCGGTGGACGACAGCAGGTCTTCCATGAAGGCCGACGTGGATTCGCCCGCCGCGATCCCCTCGACGGAGAGCAGTCCGGCGTCGTCACCATACGCGGTGCGGCGGATGACATACGGCTGGCCGCGGTGCTCGACTTGCAGCAGACCCGACTGCGGTTCGCGGCGGCCGCGCTTTTTCGGATTCGGAATGTCCTCGGCGGGAAAGCCGTACAACACGCCGCGAATGAACCGCAGCAACGTTGTCTTGCCGGCTTCGTTCGGTCCGTAAAAGACCGTCAGGCCCGAGCGATGCAGGGACTGCTTGAAGTTCTGCCAGACGCCGAAGCGTTCAATCTCAATCCCGGTGATCCGCATCGGGAAACCCCACTGAAGAAATGCCTGTCCAACTTCAAATCACAAATCGAAAAGTCACAATCAGTAGTTCCAAGTTCGCACCGTAGCTGAACTCGCAAGAGTTCAGAGGGTTGCGAACATCGGCTGAATTCTTGCGAATTCAGCTACGGTGAACAGCGAACTTGGAACTACTGACAATCGAAAATCACAAATCCACAATGGCCCCGGTCATCGCTTGCCGATCGTGGCGAACCATTGCCAGCCGAGTTGTTGAGCCCGCGCGGCGACTGTTTCCGGCGCGACCGAGTCGGCCCAGTGTTCCCAGCGGTTCGACTTGAGCGCCTCGCCCAAGTGTGCCTCGGCCAGCCAGCGCGACATGGCCCCCTGTTCGACGGGAGAACGACGATCGAGCGCGAGCAGGTATTCGGTCAACAGTTCGCGGTGAGCCGGTTCGATGAGCGACAGATCCGGATCGAGCGGCTGGATCTGGTGGATGTACCGCAGGCCGCGCGGCTCGTCGGTCAGCTCCGTCAGACTCGCCGCCAACTCGGTGATTGCAGACTCCATCTCCCAGCCGTGTGTGTCACCGGTCGTCCGGTCGAGCTTCCAATGAATGATGCGCATCAGTTCACCGGGCGGTGACGACAGCCGCTCGACAGCCGCCAGCATTCGCTCCAGCAAGTCATCGCGGCAGGAGACTCGGTCCAGCGATTGCGTGATCCGCTCCCAACGGATTGGCCCGAGCGGAATGAGCGATTGTTTGACGCGGCGTTGGGCGTCGACTTCCAACAGCGTCGCCCCGCGCGGCCCGAATTCGTCGATCGACAAACCCTGCGGTCCGTCCTGCGCGTTGATGGTGCCGTCCGTCAGGGGGAGGTGAGACGCCACGTCGTCGCCGGCCGCACAGGCGAGCCAGTCGAGTGCCGCGAACCGGGCCGCCACGTTCGCCCGCATCGACTCGCGCATTGGCAGTGCCAACCCGACGACGAAGGGCCGTTCGGATGACTGGGCCGATCGCGCGGCAAAGATATTGTCCAACTCGTGCGGCTCGACCGCGGAGTCGGCCTTCACCGGAATCAGCGTCGCCAGCAGCCGCCCTCGATCGGTCAGATCGACCGGGGTCTCATCGGCATGGGCCAGGATGGTCACGTTGTCCGGCAGAGTCGGCAGATCGTCCCACGCAGCGACCGGGTCGAGTCGGCCCGGTGTGACGAACACCGGAATCGACCGCTCGTTCAGTCGTTCGAAGGCGGTTCGCAGCGCGACTTCAGCCGATAGGCTCGCGACCGAAGCGTCGAAGCTGTTGCCGGTGATGAGGAGCGCGTCGACGTCCCGTTCGATCGCCAGTCCGACCAGTCGATCGAAGGCGACAAACGTCGCGGACTCAAGCAGATCGCGCACGTCATCGGGCCACGTGCCGAACTGTTGCAGCGGACAATCCAGCCG
>JANMLE010000402.1:0-1645 GCA_031372385.1 Planctomycetota bacterium
GAGATTCAACCGGAGGCGGACGGAGGATCATTTGACGATGGCTTGTTTGAAGTGGACGCGCTGCTGGCGGAGATCGCGCCGGTGCGCGAGCTGCTGATCGCGGGAGACCTCCGTCCGCTCTATGTGATGTGGCTGGCTTGCCACGACGACGACGAGACGATGGAGCCGCCGTTGCCAGCGGGCATGGACTCATTGCCGGAGTGTTTGACGGCGCTGGCCGACTTTTACGAAGTCAGTGGCGACATGCTTGAAGCTGCCGCCGAAGGCTCGCCGCCCCTGCCGATGTCGAATGAAGCGGACTCGCGAACGTCCGCGTGGCTGGCCGGGCAGTCAAAAGAGGATCTGAAGGAACTCGTACAACGGTTTCTGGCCGGAGACGCAGCGGGCGTCCGGTCCGAGACTCTGGCCTTCATCCGGGATGCGGCCGGAGCAGTCACATGGCCGACGGCAGAGCCGACTCGCACCTACCGGAAGTTGCGTGATTTGGGCGACGAATTGGAGGTGCGCCGGAGTCAACGGGAGGCCGAGGCGAAAGAAAAAGCTCGACGCGCGAAGCTCAAGAAGATGGCGGCTGATCCGCAAGCGGTGATCGATGAAGTCGAGAGTCTCGTCAAACAACGTTCGACAACGAACTACACCAAGGCGGCGAAAACACTCGTCGAATTGGGAGAGGCTCTGGGACCAACGGACGGCCCGACGCGAGTCCAAGAGGTGGCGGAGCGTCTCCGCCAGAAGCATCCCACGCTGAAAGTCCTCACTTCCGAACTGCGGAAGCACGGCCTGCTGGTCAAGACGAAGTGATCAACGCTGACACTCGGACGGTACGGTTCGACGCCCCGCATTGGCAGGGCAGCCTTCAGCGAATTCGACTTCTCACAGAGTCGGCTCACCAATGGTGAGCCCTGCCCCGCCGACCATTCTGACTGGCCGTCCGCCACGACTGCTTCCAGCGGGCGAAGATCTGGGCATTGAAGACGAGAGCGGGTGAAGGGAATCGAACCCTCGCCTAAAGCTTGGGAAGCTTTCGTTCTACCATTGAACTACACCCGCGAGGCGGGACGTAAACTATCAACCGCCGATGCGCGGGTCAAGCTGTGGCCAGGGCCAATGCCTCTTTGAAGTTGAGCAGGATGTAGGGTGGGACCAGCGGCGCTTCGCCGCGACGGCCCACCAGCAACTCTCGATGTTTCCTGATGGTGGGCCGGCGCTCGAATCGAGCTGGTCCCACCCTACTTTGAAAAAGGTGATGGCCCTGAAGCTGTGGCAAATTTGTTCGAAGGGCGGGTTGGCGATGATCAAACGATCCTCAAGCGGCCAACAAGACCAGTCCGGCCCGACGAATCAGCCCGATCATCGGCGGGCTTGCGTCTGTCCTTCGGCCGGACCAAACCGCAATTCGATGTCGCTGGTCTGACCGCGGATCAGGATCCGCCCCGTTTCCCCGTCGTAGTGCGCCGTCAGCAACTGGTCGATCCTCAGATTCTCGCGATACCCGATCGTCGCGCCGGATTTGGAATCGATGACTTCGATCAACAGACTCTGCGGTGTGTTATCGCCCCGGTCCTTGACGGCACTCAGGGTGACCAGGAATGGCAACCGACCATCGGGGAACTGCAGGATCGTGCGATGCGGAAGGGACCGCTTC